>DBGCIZ010000121.1:0-10052 GCA_048355355.1 Christensenellaceae bacterium
CGGCTATGGGCACCATGCTGAAATACGGCTCTGAGAGCGCAAAGGATTACTATATCAGAAGCATTTTGACCAGCGAGCAGAGCAGGGCTCATCTAAACGGGGATATTCACATCCACGACCTGGATTTCTATACCCTGACGACAACCTGCTGCCAGATTGATTTGATCAAGCTCTTTGAGGGGGGCTTCTCCACAGGCCACGGCTATCTGCGGGAGCCCAACAACATCGCCAGCTACTCGGCCTTGGCTTGCATTGCCATTCAGTCCAACCAGAACGACCAGCACGGCGGCCAGAGCATCGTCAATTTTGACTACGGCCTGGCGAAGGGCGTGGTAAAGACCTTTAAAAAGCGGTTTTTGAAGAACATGCGCAAGGGCTTTGAGTTGCTTCTGCCGGAGGCCGGGATGGATAGAGACATTCTGCGGGAAATCACAGAGCAGATTGAGGCAGAGCACGACATGATTCCCTGCCTGGATATGGGGGAGGAGTATTTCGCGATTCAGTCGGAATATCTCGCCAAATATACAGACGACATGGAGACCGTCAAGCGGATTCAGGAGTTTGCCAGAAAGAGCGCCATGGAGGACACGGATAACCTGACCTATCAGGCCATGGAGGCGCTGATTCACAATCTCAACACCATGCACTCCAGGGCCGGCGCGCAGACACCCTTCAGTTCTATCAACTATGGTATGGACACGACCTCTGAGGGCAGAATGATTATTAAAAACGTGCTGCTGGCCACAGAGGCAGGCCTGGGCATGGGGGAGACGCCTATTTTCCCCATTCAGATTTTCAGAGTAAAGGAGGGCGTCAACTATAATCCAGGGGACCCCAATTACGATTTGCTCCGCCTGGCCTACCGGGTCAGCGCCAAGCGGCTGTTCCCCAATTTCTCCTTTATCGACGCGCCGTTTAACAAGAAATACTATAAGGAGGGCGTGCCCGAGACGGAGATTGCCTACATGGGATGCAGAACCCGCGTCATCGGCAACGTATATGACCCGTCTAACGAGATATCCTATGGAAGAGGAAATCTGAGCTTTACGTCCATCAACTTGCCCAGAATCGCCATCAAGAGCAACGGCAATCTGGACTACTTCTTTGAAGAGCTGGACAGAAAGATGGATTTGGTCACCAAGCAGTTGCTGGATCGCTATAAGATTATTTCTCACAAAAAGGTGAAGAACTTCCCCTTCCTCATGGGGCAGGGAGTCTGGATTAATTCCAACGAGCTTGGGCCGGAGGACGAGGTCGGCGAGATTTTGAAGCACGGCACACTCTCCATGGGCTTTATCGGCCTGGCGGAGACATTGGTGGCCCTGCGGGGGCAGCACCATGGAGAGTCTCAGCAGATGCGGACCCTAGGGCTGGAAATCGTCAGCTACATGCGGGACTATCTGGACAGGCTCAGCCAGGAGAAGGGACTCAACTTTACCCTGCTGGCAACGCCGGCAGAGGGCCTTTCCGGCAGATTTGTCCGCATGGACCGGGCAAAGTATGGCGTCATCAAGGGCGTGACGGACAAGGAATACTATACCAACAGCTTCCACATCCCTGTGGGCTTTGAAATCAGCGCCTACGAGAAGATTCGCATTGAGGCGCCCTATCACGCGCTGACCAACGCGGGCCACATTACATACGTGGAGCTGGACGGCGACACGGCCCAGAATATAGAGGCGTTTGAGTCCATTATCCGCTGCATGCACGACGCAGGCATTGGCTATGGCTCTGTCAACCATCCGGTGGACAGGGACCCCTGCTGCGGCTTCAGCGGCGTGATTGGCGACCATTGCCCCAAGTGCGGCAGAGCTGAGGACGACGATGAAACCAAGTTTGAGCGCATCCGCCGGATTACCGGCTATCTGGTCGGCACGGTGGACCGGTTTAACGACGCCAAGCGGGCGGAGGAAAGAGACAGGGTAAAGCATGGATTATCAGACAATTGACGTGGCGGGCATTGTGCGGGAATCCATTACCGACGGCCCGGGAATCCGGTATACGCTGTTTGTGCAGGGGTGCCCCCACCGCTGCCAGGGCTGCCAGAATCAGCAGACCTGGGAATTTGGCGTAGGCACCAAGCTGACGGTGGACCAAATTTTTGAGGAGATTTTAAAAAACCCGCTGCTGAGCGGCGTTACCTTCAGCGGCGGGGAGCCCTTTTGCCAGGCGAAAGAGCTGATTCCCCTGGCGGAGAAAATCAAGGAAAAGGGCATGGAGCTGGCAATCTACACGGGCTATACGGCAGAGGAGCTGCTGGAGGAGGCGGATGCAGACAGACTCCGCCTTCTGGCCCTGGCGGATATCGTTATTGACGGCCGCTTTGAGCTGGATAAAAAGTCCTACGAGCTAAAATTCCGCGGCTCCTCCAACCAGAGGACCATTGACGGAGGAGAGACGGCGCGGCAGGGTAAGGTGGTTTTGAATACAGGGGACAGATGGAATCAGACGTGAGCAGGAGGCGGTATGAAAGCGGCAGACGACAGGATTTTTATCAGCGTCATCAAGCAATACTATGAGCTGGGCATCAGCCAGGAGGAAATCGCGGCAAAGGAGTATATCTCCAAGTCAACGGTGAGCCGCATTATCAACAAGGCGGTAAAAAACGGCTATGTGCAGTTTAAGCTGTGTTACCCCATTGTATCCTCTACGGAGCTGAAAAAGCAGCTGATGGAGCAGTTTGAGCTGGAAAACGCAGTGGTGACTCCCGTCTATGTGGACGATGCGAGGTTGATTTTAATCGACGTCTGCAAGGCGGCAGTGCAGGACATAAAAACCTTCGTCGAGGACGGGGATATTATCGGCGTATCCTGGGGAAGAACCCTGGAGCAGCTGGCGGATTGCCTGGACGACTATCAGAACGACAAAAAGGATATTGTCACCGTGCAGACCAATGGCTTTGTGGCGGGGGATGTCCAGTCCATCCAGTCCAGCGCAACCATCAGCAAATTCCAGCGGGCTTTTGCGGCAGAGGGCTATCTGTTGCCCGTGCCTATCTTTTTGGATTCGAAGGAGACGGCGACGGCGCTGATGAACGACTCCAAAATTAAGCCCATGATGGACCTTTGCCGGCGGGCCAGCCTGGCGATTTTGAGCGTAGGGGCCTTTTCCAGCAGGTCTGTGGTGCTGGAGCGGGGCGTGCTTTCGCCGGAGGACTACGAGCGATTGGCTCAGTGCGGCACGGTGGGAGACCTGTGCTCCCGGTATTTTGACATTAACGGGAAAATTGCCAATGAGGATATGGACCAGCGGACCCTTGGGCTGAGCCTGGACGACCTGCGGAAAATCCGGCGGCGGATGGCCCTGGCGGTGGGCCCCAAAAAGGCAAAGGCCACCATTGGCGCCCTTCGGACGGGAGCCATTACGCACCTTTATACGGACGAAAATACGGCTCAGGAGATTATCAAGCTGAGCAGGCAGCTATGATTTACGCAGATAACGCCAGCACATCCTTCCCCAAGGCGCCCGGCGTGGGGGAGGCTATGGCGGATTTTATTGCGCAGGGCGCATATAACATCAACAGGGGCAGCTATGCTGGCGCCTTCAGCCTGGAAGAGGCAGTGCTGGAGACGCGCCTGGAGCTCTGCTCCTTTTTTGGCGCAGAAAACCCGCGCTATGCCGTGTTTACGGCGGGGGTGACCATGTCGCTCAACCTGTTTCTGCTGGGCTATCTCCGCCGGGGCGACCATGTGGTGGCTACGTCCATGGAGCATAATGCAGTTTTGCGGCCCCTGGCTCTGGCGAAAAAGCGGGGGATTGCTGTGAGCCTGGCCCAGGCGGGGAAGGATGGAATGGTGCCGCCGGAGGCCATAGAGAGGCTTTTTCGCTCCAACACGCGGGCGGTGGTCATGCTGCACGGGTCTAACGTCTGCGGCGCCATCATGCCCATTGGCCGGATTGGCAGGCTCTGCCGGGAAAGAGGGATTGCCTTTGCAGTAGATACGGCCCAGACCGCGGGCAGCATTCCCGTCCAGATGAAGGAGGATTGCATCGACTTTTTAGCTTTCTCGGGACACAAGGGACTGCTGGGCCCCCAGGGAATCGGCGGCTTTTTGGTTGCGCCTGGCGTTGCGGAGGAGCTGGAGCCCGTTTTGGCGGGGGGGACGGGGAGCTTTTCCCATTTGACGGAGCAGCCGGAGCCCTATCCAGACCGGATGGAGAGCGGAACCCTGAATCTGCCCGGTATTCTGGGCCTGCGCCAGAGCCTTCAGTGGCTGAAGGGGCAGGATTTGGCAGACCTTGGGGCCCATAAGGCGCTGCTGGCAGAGCGGTTTGCCAGCCAGGTGCGAGGGTACGCGCGCATTGTCGGCGATGTGGAGGATAAGCGGCTGGGGGTGGTTTCTCTGGATTTTTCCCCCATGGACAATGCCCAGGTCGCCTATGCGCTAGAGGAGCGCTTTGGCATCATGATTAGAACGGGGCTTCACTGCGCGCCGCTGGCGCACCAATCCCTGGGGAGCTATCCGCAGGGAACTGTGCGGTTCAGCTTTGGGGCTTGGAATACGTTAGAGGAGGCAGATGTCTGCGCGGAGGCGGTCAGAGAGATTTTGAGAGGATAAGAAAAACCCGGCTCAATGCCGGGTTTTTGCTAGATGCTCTGGGCCTCAGCCGCGTCCAGAGAGAAAAACTTTGTATTCATACCGGTCTGCCAGCACCTTGATGATGGCATATTCAAAGGGCTTGTTGTTGGTATAGGTGATGCGCTTATCTAAGAGCAGAGGCGTATTAATTGGCACCCGCAGAATCTGCGACTCCGTAAAGGAGGCGGCGATGGCGGTGATCGTCTCGGTGGCTTCCTGAAGGGCGATGCCATAATGCTCCTCTAAATGGGCATAGAGGCTGACAAAATTTCTCTCGCTCAGCTGTAAATCCGGGAACATGCTGACAAGCAGGAAGTTTTCGATAATGCTGATGGGCTGACCATCGGCGCACTGCACCCGCTGGATATGATGCACCAGCTCGCCCTCTTTGAGGGAAAAGATATCGCAGATGTATTTTGGCGCGGGGATTTGCTCTACGGAAAGCCCCTGGGTTGTGACGGTATAGCCGCGCCGCTGAATGGTTTCCGTAAAGGAAGTGATGGTATTGAGCCGCTGGGAGGTGGAAACCTCCTGTACCTCTGTGCCGCGGCCCTGCTTGACGGAAAGATACCCCTCTGTGGTCAGAATGCCAATAGCGCGCCGGACAGTGGTGCGGCTGACGCCAAAAATCTGCTCCAGCTCCGACTCGGTGGGCAAAAAGGTGCCGGGCGGATATTTCCCGTTCTTAATATCACTTTTCAATTCAGCATATAGCTGCCTGTATGCGGGTGTTTTGCTCATAGTATGCTCCCGTGCCTTAAAAATCATCTCAATTAATCGTAAAACATCACTCATATTATATTATTAAGCGCGAAAATTTACAATGTTTTTCTCCTGCCACAGCAAAAAATATTACAAACGTTTATCCTAAGTTATCTGCCATATAATCGCCTAAATCCGCCAAAACATCGGAAACATGCTCAAATACTGGCTGGATTTTTTCGTATTGCGCTGCCCGCTCCCTATCGGGAATGCTGATATGTTCTATCCGATGGAGGGACGGGATGACCTCATAATCGGGGATGATTCCGCAGGCCTTTGCGGCAATGGCCGCTGCGCCGAGAGAGGCAGCGTCCTGGTCGATATTGGTTTTTATGATGTTTTTCTGAAAAATATCGGCAAACATCTGCATCCAGACCTTGCTCCTGCTGCCGCCGCCACAGAAGAGAATTTCGTTCACTGGGGCGGTTTTTTGCGTCAGAAAATTGACGGACAGCTTTAAATTCATGGCGATGCCCTCCATGGCGGCGCGAACCATAGCGGCACGAGAGGTGGACAGGCTAAGCCCCACATAGCCGCCCCGGATGTTGATGCTTTTATCCTGAGAGGTACCGCCGGCCAGACTGGGGTTGAAGAGGATGCCGCCGGAGCCTACTGGGACGGTGGCTGCCATCTGGCTCATTTTATCATAGGCGTGCTCGGAAAGGTCGCAGCAGAGGACATCCCTGGCCCACTGAAAGGAGCTGCCGCCTGCAAAGATGGAAAAGGCCGAGGTAAACATGCCCTCCTGAATGTGGGCGAATACGTAGGGCTTTTTTTGCACGTCCAAAACCGGCTGACTGGAGTTGACAGGCACCCAGCTGGAGGAGCCAAGAGAGGTGTAGATTCGTCCTGCCTCTGCGCCGACTGCGCCAAGGGCCATGCAGGCGTTATCTACGCCGCCGCAGGCAACCCTGGTATGAGGGGAGAGGCCGATTTCTTCTGCAATATCAGGAAGAATGGTGCCCAGGACGGCATGGGAAGGCACCAGGCTGGGAAAAAGGTCGCGGGAAATGCCCGCGGCATCGAGAAAACGCTGCTCGAACTGTCCTGCGGTTAGGTTGTAAGCGCCAGTGCCGGAGGCATAGGAGGGGTTAATGGCGAATTGCCCTGTGAGAAGATAGTTGATATAGTCCTTGGATCCAAGCACCTTGACTGTTTTCTCATAGACCTGGGGCTGGTGCCTGGCCATCCACATCAGCTTAAACAGAGAATAGCAGGGAGCGGGGAAGCCGTTTCCCGTCGCAAGATACCATTCGTCAGGTTCGATTTTTTCAAAAAACGCCTGCGCCTCCGCCTGGGCTCTGGTGTCTGACCAGATAGGCACCTGCTCCAGCAGGGCTTCGCCATTTTTTCCAATTGGCACGGTGACAAGGTTATGCCCTGAAAGAGCCAGACAGGAGATAGTTTTGGGAGAAACGCCGCTTTCCTTTAACAAAACGGCTGTGCTGGCCTTGAAGCCGGCCCACCAGTCTTCGGGACGCTGCTCGTGGAGATGGGGAGCGGGGTAGTAGGTGGGGTATTCCATGAAGCTCTTGGCAAGGGTCTCGAATTTTTCGTTATAGAGAGAGGCCTTGATGCCGCCAGTGCCCAGGTCATAAGCAATTAAGTTCATAATGTCATCTCCTTAAATAATAATGATTTGAAAAACACCCTTGTTTTAATGGGGATAAATGGGGTTTTATAAGCTGATTGTACAAAAGATAATTATGAATATCAATATTTTAATGCAAATTCTAGAATATTTAGATATCTTTTTTTGATTGAATAGGCACAAAAAATTTAAAAATTCTTTTTTAAAAAAGGAGGGAATGCTGAAAAAACAGCGATAAATAAAGAAAAAATGGCGGTTTTCGGCTGAAAAAATTCTTCTTGACAGATAGATAATGATATGATAAAGTTTGATTAAACAAAATGAAGTCATGAGATAAAAACAAAACATAATTATAAATTGATAACTGCATGAAACGACAATTTAAGCTGGAATACCAGCTATTTTATCAGGAACTTTAAAAATTATCGTTTGGAGGAAGCGAAAATGTTGGCAAGTGAAGCAGCTGCGATGATAGATATCAGTGCAGTGCGGGCAAATCATACCTTAAAGGATATTAAAGAAATGGTGGCCTATGCGAAGCAATACCGGTTTATCAACGTGCATGTGCTGCCCTGCTGGGTCAAGACACTGGCGGCTATGCTGGCAGATGTAGACGGGGTTTATGTAGGCTCTCCAGTGGGATTTCCCGGCGGCGCCCACACCACAAGGGTAAAGCTGGCAGAGGCGGAGAGAATGATTCACGATGGCGTCCAGGAAATGGACATCATGATGAATGTCGGCAAGCTGAAAAATGGAGAGTATACCTATGTAGAGGATGAATTAAAGACCATTGTAGACCAGGTCAGGGACCGCGTTCTGGTAAAGGTTATTATCGAAATTAACCTGCTGGATGACAGGGAAATGCTGAAGGCCTGCGACATCGTCATGAAAAGCGGGGCAGACTTCGTCAAAACGGGCACGGGATGGGTCAATGGCGGCGCGAATATTGAGCGGGTCGCGCTGATAAAGCAGCATTGCGGGAAGGAAATTAAGGTGAAGGCAGCAGGCGGAATCCGCACCCGGGAGGAATTTTTGCAGCTGGCGGAGCTGGGTGTGGAGCGCATGGGAATCAACACAAAATCGGCGATTCAAATTGTCCGGTCCTTTGCGTCCCAGCCGGAGGCCCTGCTTGCGAAGACGATTTAGCTGGCGGGAAAGGAAAGGGAACGACATGAGAAAGAAAATCTTCTTGAGCCCGGCAAGGTATTTGCAGGGGCGGGGAATTTTGAAGGATTGCGCAGGGGAACTGATGGACGCCGTGGGGGCGCGCCTCCTGCTCATAGCGGACGAGGTAGCCATGGAGCACGCGGGGAATGCCCTTTGCGAAGGCCTGCAGGACGCAGGGGCGGCAGTATGGCCTATACGCTTTAACGGCCAGTCGTCTCTGAAGGAGATAGAACGGATTGCGGCAGAGGGCGCGGAAAAAGAGATTGACGGGGTCATTGCCGTAGGCGGAGGGAAAACCTGCGATACGGCCAGGGGCGTCAAGGACCTGCTGAAGGCGGCTTTGGCTGTAGTCCCCACCATTGCATCCACGGATGCGCCAGCGGCCAGCCTGTATGCCATCTATTCAGAAGAGGACGAGGTGCTGGAATACCGTTACACGAAAAACCCCGATTTGGTTCTGGTAGACACGGAGGTGATTGCCAAGGCGCCGGCGCGGTTTTTAGCCTCGGGGATTGCGGACGCACTGGCAACCTGGATGGAGGCCAGGGCCTGCGCTGAGAGCGACAGCCCCACCACCACCGGAGGCCACGCCACTTTAGCAGGGCTGGCAATTGCGGAGCGGTGCGAACAGGTGATCCTGCAATACGGGGTGCAGGCCTATGAGGCGAACAAGGCTCATGTGGTGACGAAGGCCTTTGACGCTGTGGTAGAGGCCAATATCCTCCTCAGCGGCATTGGCTACGAAAGCGGAGGTCTGGCCGCGGCCCACTCCATTCACAACGGACTGACCGTATTGCCGGGCAAGGCGCGGGAAACATCCCACGGGGAAAAAGTGGCCTTCGGGACGCTGGTGCAGCTGTTTCTGGAAAACAGAGATAGAGCGGAAATCGACAGGCTGGTCAGATTTTATAGAGAGCTGGATTTACCTACTACGCTGGCCGAGCTGGGATTACAGGCCGCTGACCACCTGGCTCTGGAACGGGTCGGGGCGGCTGCCACAGCAGAGGGGGAGACCATCCACAATATGCCCTTCCAGGTGACAGGCGAGGACGTAGTCGACGCCATTTTAGCGGCAGACCAATATATTACATCTCATTTTTAACGTATTCCGATTCATCCTATTACAAATAAATTTGCGAGAGGAACGAAGATGTCTGTTTTGGAAAAGTTTCGTTTAGACGGGAAAAAGGCCTTTGTGACAGGCGGAGCCAGAGGCATTGGCTTGAGCTATGCCGCTGCGCTGGCACAGGCAGGGGCAGATGTGGCGATTGTGGATATTTGTGGAGGTGCTGCAACGGCTTCCGCCAGGCAGCTTCAGGAGGAGACGGGCAGAAGCGTCATGGCCATAGAGGCGGATGTGACAAAGTCAGACCAGGTGGAGGCCATGATGGAGGCGGTTTTAAGGGAATTCGGCCGGCTGGATATCGCCTTCTGCAACGCAGGCATCGCCATTCACAAGCCGGCGGAGGAGATGAGCCTGGAAGACTGGCAAAGGGTCATTGATGTGAATCTGACGGGGGTGTTCCTGACGGCTACTGCCGCGGGACGGCAGATGCTGAAGCAGGGAAGCGGCTCCATTGTAAACACAGCTTCTATGTCTGCCAGGATTGTAAACGTTCCGCAGCCCCAGTGCGCCTATAACGCATCGAAGGGTGGAGTGGTTCAGCTGACCAAATCCCTGGCGGTAGAGTGGGCGAAGAGGAATGTGCGGGTGAACTCCATCAGCCCAGGCTATATGGAGACGCATTTAACTGTAGAGATGCCAGCGCTGCAGGCCATGACAGAGGACTGGAAGGCCATGACGCCGCTGAGAAGGCTGGGGAATACGGAGGAGCTGCAGGCCATTGCAGTCTATCTGGCCAGCGACGCAAGCCTGTTTACCACAGGCGCAGATTTTATCATTGACGGCGCGTATTCGTGCATATAAGGCGGAAAGTAAAATTTGGATGGGG
>DBGCIZ010000122.1:0-3575 GCA_048355355.1 Christensenellaceae bacterium
TCGGCATGATTTGATGGGCAGGATTGATGGGCTTGGCTTTTCTTTCTCTTTCTTTTGTCAGGTGAGAGAGAGGGCGGGGGAGAAGAGTGTGAAGAGGTGGAAGAGTCTGATTTAGTTGCAAAGATGGACAAGATTAGTGGGAGCTTTTTTTAGTGGGCAAAAGGTCGAAACTGGGACAGGTATTAACACGGGCTGTTGATTGCACTTTCTTCTTTACACAAATTCCCACCCGGAAGGAGTAAGAAGGAACCTCAAAAATCAAAGTCACACAGGACAAGCTAAGAAGCTGGCTTTAAGTAGTCGGCTTCTTTTTTATTGCTAAAAAACAGGCGGAAGAGAGGCGCAATCTCCGGCAGAAGAAAGGCAAAAGCTCTAAAAGAGAAGCGAAGCCCTATTGTTAGAAAGGGGATAGGGTGACTTTTACGGCGAGTTTGGGTCTTTCTAAAGTAAGACCAAGGCGACCGGCTGTCATGATGGTATGGCAGGAATGATATGACTTTTATGAAAAACATCTCTTCCAATCCTGTCGTCGGGGTAAGGTAAAAGAGCGTGGGGAAAGGGGAGAATTTGAGGGGCAGCTTCAAGGGGACTGCTCCTATTCCTGCAATTTTTACCATCTAGTAGGACGAGGCAGCCGCTCTGGCGAGAAAAACCTGGCAAACAGATGGGCTGGCGACCAGGACAGCGCGAATCCAGAGCATCGCCCCGACGGATGCGCAGGGTCTTTTTCTGCCGAAGAAATGAGAGGGATTTGCCCGGGGAACGTATTGAAATACGAATCAACTGAGAGGAAGGAAAATAGCAGGATGAAAAGAAACGGGAGGCCCTTGCAGGAACAGGAGCTGGCCATGGTAGCAGGCGGCCAGGAGGCGGCTAAGGCCCCGCTGCTCCACATTGTGCCCATCCCCGCGCTACGGTTAGACCAAATAAAGGTGGATTTTCAAATGACGAATCGAGAGTCGCTCTAGGAGAGGGGTAAGCAGACCTGATGGGGAGGAAAAATCCAGGTATTATGAGAAAATTTCTGGTGGAATACGGGCGTTTATGATATAATATTTGAAACATTGATAGTATTCTAAGCTTTTGAGGATCGTAATGAAAGAAAAGGATAGCGGCAGGCCGGAATGAGGCGAAGCGTGAGGGGATAGAATGAAAGTAACGATGCGGGATGTGGCAAAACATGCGGGCGTATCGACGGCAACCGTGAGCCATGTTATCAACGAAACCAGATTTGTCTCAGAGGAGACAAGGGAGAAGGTGCTCAAAAGCATAGAGGCATTGGGCTATAGCCCAAACGAGGTGGCCCGCATTTTTAAAACGGGACGGAAAAATTTGATTGGCTGCATTGTTCCTGATATTGCAAACAGTTTTTTCGCCACGATTATTGAGGCGGCAGAGGCTGTGCTGGGACAAGAGGGCTACCGGCTCATCGTGGCCAACACGAAGGAGGATCCGAAGCGGGAGAGAGAGCACCTGACCTCACTCACGAGCGGCATTGTGGATGGCTTGATTGTAGCGACAACGCTACTTCAGGAAAAGCAATTGGCAGATTTGGTTCCCCAAAGCCTACCCATGGTTTTGATTGACCGGCATTTTTCCAGCGACCGCTGGGATGTGGCAACTATCACAGACGAGGAGGCCCTGAGCGCCGGTATTGAAGCCCTCCTGAGAGAGGGGCACCGCTCCATTGGCTATATTACAGGAGTGCCGCGGCTTTCGACTACTAAGGAGCGCCTTGGAACCTATCTGAAGGTGATGGCGCGCTGGGAAAGAGAGGTAGACCCATTGTTGATCCGCTATGGCGATTCTGTGAGCAACCGGGTGGTAGACCATGCGGAATATCTGCTGGGCCGAGGCTGCACGGCGCTGATTGTCTCCAACAACGTCATGGCGGCCAACGTGCTGCAAAGCATGTATGGGGAGGATATTGTGAAAAAGAGAGTCAGCCTTTTGGGCTATGGGGACATGGAAAAGGATGGCCATAGCCGCCGAATGATGAACATGATTGGCCAGCCTGTAGAGGCTTTGGGACGGGAGGCGGGCAAACTGTTGCTTCACCGGCTGAAGCATCCGGAGGCGCCGCAACAGACTATCCGCCTGAAGGGCGTGTTTCTCTCAAAGGAATAGGATAAAAAAGGAGCGGCCTTGATAAGCCGCTCCTTTTAATATGCCCACTTAGTGGAGCACTTCGCTAAGCTTGGCAGAAATGTTGTCAATGCTGGCCAGCCCAGACTCTGTCGTCAGCTGAATGAAACCGTGGGGCATCCCCTGGTAGAGCTGGAAGTCTACGTCCACGCCGGCGTCCATCAGGCTTTTGGCGTATCTCAGGTTAGAATCCAAAAGGAAATCGCAGGTACCTATGACGATAGTTGTAGAGGGTGTGTTTGCCTTATCGTCATCATAGATAGGCGAATAGTAGGGGTTGAGGGCATCCTCTGGATTGTCAAAAGAAGTAGATTCCGGGTCGTATTCAAAGCCAACTGCCGGGTAACAGAGCATCTGGTGGGTAATCTCCGGGCCGCCATTATCCCGCGCCATCAGCGCAATGCCTGCTGCAATGCTGCCGCCGGCAGAATCGCCCATGACTGCAATCTTAGAGGGGTCAGCGCCATAATCTGCCGCCTGCTCTACAACGCTCAACAGACCGGCATAGCTGTCCTGATAAGAGGCGGTGTAATCTACGCCTTCAATGGCGAGACGGTAGTCCAGACTGAAAACTACGCAATTGGCTTTCTCAGCAATAGCGGCACACTCATATTGATAGCATTCCTTGGAGAGGGTGGTCCAGCCGCCGCCATGGATGTAGACAACGATGGGCAGCGTTTCGTCCGTCTTAGGCCGGTAGACCAGGCCAGTGCCGGTATAGTCGCCATTTTGATATTCGAAGTCCTGAATATCGACATCAGCAAGGGGAGCTACATCTTTGTGGAAGGAGTCCAGCAGTTCGATACGTTCCTGATTATACTGCGCCACATTTTCAGCAGTATATTCCGTGTATTTATCAACGAATTCGTTGAAAGTCTGGGTATCGTCAGAAAGCTCTGCGAGCTGGACGGTAAACAGGGGCTCATAGTCAGAGACAGATTTGATTTTGCTGGATTCCGCTGGAGCAGATGCCTCGGCAGATTCCGCTGGTGCTTCAGATGCAGCGGGCTCGCTGGCCTCGGCAGAGGGGGCTTCGGATGCTACCTCTGAAGGAGAAGAGGCAGGAGCCTCTGACGATGCAGATGGCGCGCCAGAACAACCAGCTAAAACAAATGCTAACACCAAAAACAGCGCAACAAAACAAGACACATAACGTTTCATAGAATTTTTCCTTCATCTGAATAATCGATTACGTAAACGTTTACTTGAAGAATTATAATCCAACATTATTTTATAATATAAAATAGTATATATCAATATATATTGTTCAAAATTTTTTAAAAATTCAAATAACCGAAATAGTTACGAAACCTCTGCTCGATTGATTTAGCGCCCCTATTTTGGTATAATCAGTTGACGGAAAGGCCGCGGCGACTGGATTGGCGCCCCTTAGGGGCGAACATGCGCGGTCTGGGGAGGTTCGAGCTATC
>DBGCIZ010000123.1:0-1509 GCA_048355355.1 Christensenellaceae bacterium
GGCAAAAACGTGGTGTTTCTGAAGAGAATCAGCATTGGCGAGCTGAACCTGGGGGACCTGAAAAAGGGGGAGTACCGCTTTTTGACGGAGGAGGAGGTCTCCTACCTGAGGGGCATCCAATGAAGGGCATGCTGCGCAACGCGGTGGCCCTCTCGCACTTTTATATGGAGCAGCTCCGGGGGGAAGTGTACATCGACGCCACTTGCGGCAACGGGAACGACACCGCCTTTCTGGCAGGGCTGGCGAGGAAGCATGTCTACGCCTTTGACGTGCAGCCCCAGGCCGTGGAAAACACGAAAAGGCGCCTTGCAGAGCAGGGCCTGGCGGATAGGGCCACGGTGATTTTAGATTCCCACGCAAACCTGCTCCGCTACGTCAGCGGGCCGGTGGACGGCATCCTCTTCAATCTGGGCCGGCTGCCCGGCAGCGACCACGCAATTTATACCTCGGCTGAGAGCACCATCGCCGCCATAGAGGCAGGGCTCTCCCTGCTGAAAAAGGACGGCATCATCGGCGTTTCCGCCTATTGGGGCGACGAAATCTGCGCTCGGGAGGCCCGGCAGGTCCGCCAGTATCTGGAGGGGCTCGACCAAAGCAGGGCAGAGGTGCTGATGCATCAGTTCATCAACGAGAGGCGCTGTCCGCCCATCTTTTTCGCCATATGCAAGGCCGGTTGAAGCCGGCCTTATGTCTATTCCATGAAAAAAACCTTGCGATTTTTTGAACAAAGGGGCAGGAAAAAGGATGCCTTGCGTAGAAATACGAAAACAGGTTAATTTTTATGAATCATTTTTTGAATATATCAGGTTCACGGAGGTTAGGCTTATGAGCAGCAACAACGGCGCCGGGCAGAAAAAGCTCGGCAAACTGACTGCGGCAGAGCGGATTGCCAGCATTGTCGATTCTGGCAGCTTTATGGAAATCGACAAGTATGTGGAGCGCTCTAACGCGGTGGCAGGCTACCCCGACGTTTCAGCGCCTGGCGAAGGCGTGATGACTGGCTGGGCCGCTATTGACGGTAGGCCGGTCTGCATTGTCGCCCAGGATTATCAGGTCTTGAAGGGCTCGGTGGGCACAGCCCACGCCGCCAAGATTGTGAAGGCGCTGGACATGGCGGCACGGTCCGGGATTCCCGCCGTCTGTATTTGGGATTCCGGCGGCGCAAGAGTGCAGGAGGGCGCCGCGGCGGTTAACGCATACGCCAGCATCGCAAAGAAGCTGACGGATATTTCCGGCGTAGTGCCCGTGATTTCCATTGCGGCGGGGGGCATGCTGGGGGCGGCTTCTCTGTTTGCGCCCCTTTCGGATTTTACCATCGCGGTAGAGAAAATGGCGGAAATCGGCGTGTATGCCCCCATGATTCTGGCATCCTCTGAGGGGAAGCCGGTGGACGGGGATGCCCTCATCGGCGCCAAGGTCTCGGAGGAGAAGGCGGCCAACGCCCAGTTTGCCTGCGCCACGGAGGAGGAGGCCATCGCCACTCTGAAAAAGCTGATGGGCTATCTGCCC
>DBGCIZ010000124.1:0-24054 GCA_048355355.1 Christensenellaceae bacterium
ACCGAGATGAGCAAGGCATAATCGATGCCGATAATCATCAGGGCGATAAAGGTCAGGGTTCCCACGAACAGAGACTCGATAATCTTGCCGGAGATGAAGTTGCTGAAGATAATGTGGCTGTCCCGGGTGACGCGAATCATGTTTTCCGTAAACCGCTTGGGCAGCAGGGCGAAGCAGGCCTTTTTGGTCTGCATGATGAACCGCTCCTTGGAAAGAAGCAGATAGATGCTGGCGATAAAGGCGACAAAGGCGCTGGAGATAAAGTTCACAGCCGAGATGGTCAGGTTCAGACCCGTGTTGGCAAGGTCGGGCAGGGCCTTTTGGACGTTTTCTAAAATCATGGTAAAGAAATCCTGCCCCTCCACGGCGAACTGGTCCAACTGGGCCGTATTCAGATGCAGATTGACCATGATGCCCCGGAGCCACGCCACAAATTCCTGAAAATAGCTGGGCAGCTGCGCAATCAGGTTAGAGATGCTTGCCACCAGCTGGGGAATGATAATGGCGATAAGGCCGCCCAGGATTACCACAAAGAGCAGCATCACCGTAGCCACGGAAAGCCCCCGCACCAGCCTGGGGCGAGGCTTGCTCCGGTTTAAAAAGGAAAAGACCTTTTTTTCAAAGAAGTTCATGGGCCGGTTGAGGATATAGGCAATGGCAAAGGCGCCGATAAAGGGGCTGATGATGGCCAAAAGCGTCCCCAGCGCATCGAAAATGCCCGCCAGATTCAGCAGGATGGCCAAAAACAGCATGAGCAGCGCCCCAGTGATAAATACGTAGACCGATTTTGTTTTGTATTCCTGATTCCAGCGTACCTTCATTTCAACACTCCGCCCTTTATAAGCTCTGCCCTTAGTGTAACCAACCGCCGGTTTTTTTATCTGTAAAAGAAAGGCGATTCATGATATAATAGCCGGGACGAAAAAGCCCGTCCGATAAACTATATGACAAATCAAATTAATTATACCATGGAAGCAAAGTCTTCCGCAAGGAGGATAGAGGATGAGCGGCAGCATAGTCACCCCGCGGTTTCTGTTCGGCAGGGGTGTATTTGAAAAATTAGGCGGAATTTGCGGCGAATTTGGCAGGAAGGCGGGGGTGTTTCTCTCCGGGTCATCCCTGAAAAACGGCTTGGGAGAGCGGGCCCTGGCGCTGCTGGAGGATGCGGGAGTGTCGGCGGCCTGCCATCAGGTGCCAAGCGGCGAGCCGACGCCCCAGGTTATGAGAGAGGCGGCTGCCTTTTTGCGGCGGATTGGCGCAGATATGGCGGTGGCAATCGGCGGCGGCAGCGTGCTGGATACGGGTAAGCTGGCGGCGGCTCTGGCGGCCAACGAGGGGGACGTTTTAGATTACATAGAGGGCGTGGGCAGCAGGAAGCTGGCCAGACGGCCCTTGCCCTTTGTGGCGGCGCCCACCACGGCGGGAACCGGCAGCGAGATGAGCAAAAACAGCGTGGTGATTGAGCCGGGGCGCTTTAAAAACAGCGTCCGGGACGACCGGATGCTGGCGAGAGTGGCGGTGGTAGACCCGCTGCTGACCTTGAGCGTCCCGAGAGACGTCACCGCCAGCAGCGGCGCGGACGCAGTCTGCCAGCTCATTGAGGCATACACCACCAAAACGCCAAACAGCTTTACGGACGCGCTGGCTCTGCAATACATGGGGCCGGCGGTAGCGGCCCTGGAGGCGGCGACTGCGGACGGCGGCAATGTGGAAGCGCGGGAGACCATGGCCCTCAGCGCCTCGGCCAGCGGCATCTGCCTGGCAAACAGCGGCCTGGGCATGGCGCACGGCATTTCGGCGGCCCTGGGCACGGTGGCGGGCGTGCCCCACGGCATTGGCTGCGGCATACTGATGCCAGTGGTGGCAGAGGCCAACGCAGAGGAGGGCGTGGCGCGCTATCAGGACGTAGCGGAGCGGCTGGGCCTTGGCCGGCTGGAGCCGCAGGCAGCGGGAAGAGCGGTGGCCCGGCGGCTGCGGGAGATGAACGAGAAAATTGGCCTGCCGGCGGATTTGCGCCAGTTTGGCATTGCGCCGGAGCAGCTGGAGCGGATTGCCTCCCTGGCGGCGGCCTCCAGCAGCGGGCGGAAAAACCCGGTTGCCATGGGGAAAGATCAGGTGGCGGCGCTGCTGCGCCCCCTGATTTAGGCATAAACCGGCAGGGACGCGCCATAGAATGTAGCATGATGAGGCAGCATGTGATGAAAAAAAACGAGACGCCGGAAAGCCTGAGCGCTCTTTATGGCGTCCCGGTCTGCATGCTGGCCCGGGCTAACGGCTACGAGGCCCTGCGGCCGGGCATGCGGGTCAATATCCCAACGCCCTCTATCTGCACGGGGGAGGCGGAGTATCTGGTGCAGCGGGGAGACAACGTCTATTCCATAGCAAGGCGGTTTGGCGTTACCATGCGGATGCTCATGGAGGCAAACCACTTCGCCACGCCAGACCAGCTTGCCGCCGGCATGCGGATTAAAATCCCCAGCCTGCCGCCGGGGTGCACGATTTTTGTGGTGAAAGCTACGGATACCCGGGAATCTATCATCAAGGCCACGGGGATGCCCTGGCGGGAAATTGAGCAGCTCAACGGCGGCTTTATGGGGGTGTATCCCGGGATGCAAATGATTGTTAGAGGAAAGCGATGAGCAGGATTACGCTAGTTGGCATCAACGCCAAGTTTGCCCATACCAACCCGGCCATCCGGCTGCTAAAGCGGTATGCGGGCAGAGACGAGGTGGACATTGCCGAGTTTACCATCAATATGGATTGGGAGGCAGCGGCCGACGCCCTGCTCAACCGGGGCAGCCAGGCCTATGGCATCTCCCTGTATATCTGGAACGCGGCCTGGGGCATTGCCTTGGGGGACAGGCTGCGGCAGGCAGGGAAAACCGTGTTTTACGGCGGGCCGGAGGCGGCCGGGCGAAAGCGGGAGCTGACGCTGGCCTGCGACTTTGTCTTTACCGGGGAGGGGGAAATTCCCTTTCGCCAATGGGCGGAGCGGTTTCTGGCCGGGGAGGATTGGCGAACCGCGCCGGGAATTGCCTACCGGGAGGGAGGCGCGCTGCGGGAAAACCCGGGCCAGCTGGCGGATTTGGACGAGTTGCCCCAGCCCTACGAGGATTTGGAGCAGATGAAAAATAGGCTGGTCTATTACGAGGCATCCCGCGGCTGCCCCTTTCAGTGCTCCTACTGCCTTTCGGCGGCTGCCCCGGGCGTGCGGTACAGAAGCCTGCCGCTGGTGCTGCGGGATATTGACAGGTTTATCGAGGCGGGGGTGATGAAGGTGAAGTTTGTGGACAGGACCTTTAACAGCGACCGCCGCCGGGCAAAGCAGATTATCCGCCATATTGTGGAGAAAAACCCGAGGACCGATTTCCATCTGGAGATGGCGCCGGATTTGGTAGACCAGGAGATGGCAGTCCTGATGGAGGGGGGACGGAAGGGGCTCTTCCGGGTGGAGCTGGGCCTGCAATCCGCCAACCCCGCCACGCTGGCGGCCATCGGCCGCAGACAGGATTTGGCCCAGACGGCCTGGGCAGTGCAGGCCCTGGGCCACAGCGCTACGGTTCATCTGGATTTAATTGCCGGGCTGCCCCTGGAGGGCTACGAAAGCTTTCGCCGCTCCTTCAATACGGCTATGGCCATGGGGCCGGATGTACTCCAGCTGGGCTTTTTGAAGGTTTTGAAGGGGTCGCCTATGGAGCGGGACGCAGCGCGATATGGCATTGTGTCCCGCAGGGAGCCGCCCTATGAGGTGCTGCATACGGATGCTATTTCTGCGGAGGAGCTGGACAGGCTCAGGGCCGTGGAATACGCCCTGGAGCGAATTTACAACAGCGGCCTGTTTCGCCATGCAGCGGCCTACTTTGGGGGGGACGACGCCCTTGGCTTTTTAGAGCGGCTTTCCCAGCGGGTACAGCTGAAGGGCTGCTCGGAGGAGGCGCTGGCCAGAGCGCTCGCAGACTATGGCCGGGAGGCAGGCCTACCCCTGGCGGAGGATATGGTCAAGCTGGATAGATTGCTTCGCCCCTTCCGCCCCAAGGTGAAATTCCCGGAGGATGGCCACGAGGCCCAGCGCCGGGCGCTCTATCAAGAAATCTGCCTTCCCGGCGTGCCAAAGGGGAAGCGGCCCTGGCACTATTCCCGCATTGAGTGGTTTGGCTTCGACGTGCCCGCCTATTTAGAGGGAGGGACACTGTTGCCGGAGGAGTGCGCCGTCCTCTTTGACTATACGGGGGAGGCGCCCCGGGTGGAGAAAATTGAAACGCCCTGAAAGCCGTTGCTCTCAGGGCGCCATATAGAGGAAAAATGAAACGGGAAACGCTTTTGGCAGCTCCTCGCTGCCTCAAGCTTCAATCCTATTATGGGCCCGTTTCTTTTTCTTTATACGTGTTTTTCTAAATTTTTTTTCCGCCGGCTTTTTTTGCCGTGACGGCCAGCTGAACTGCGATGCCGGCAATGGCGGCAACAATGGTGATGACGGCGCCCATGGTAGACATGCCGTTGATGGCGGGGATGGCGTTATCCCCAATCCACTGAATGGCGCCCTCCAGCGCGCCGTCGACGGTGAGTGCCCCGGAGCCAGCCAGGGCCACAATGCCGGAGGAGATGTGGGTCGCGCCGCAGATAGAGGTGGAAATGGCCACGAACACCCGGCGGAATTTAATCACCAGGATGAGGGCGGCAATGCCGAATACCACCATGATGACGATGCCTAGCGTGCCATCCTGGGGGATGCCAATGAGAGAGCAGAGGATGGTGGCCACAGAGACGCCTGCGGAAATCCCCATAATATAGATGCCGATCATATAGAAAAAGTAGGCCAGCGCGCCGACTACCATGGCCGCCACCAGGGCAATCACCAGCCCGAGGCCTACGCCTGCCAGCGGCGCGGCGATGATGAGGGCGATGAAGAACCCGGCAAAGGCGCCGGCAAACATGATGATTTTGCGGATAAAGCGCACGCCGAAGAAACAGAGCATAACGCCGAGAATCAGCTCAAGAATGACGTAAATGGCTGTAAAAAAATTGAACATGAAAAAAGCCTCCCGCTGATGAAATCAATCCTATAAAAAATTATACGAAAAAAGGGATTGGCTGTAAAGCGGCGGGATGAAATTTTTACAACCGGGCAGACTAAGGCATATGAAACAGGCAAAGCATTCGAAAAAGAAAATTTTGGCCTTTCGCATGGCCATGAGCGCCATTATGGGCGTAGTCAACGGATTTTTTGGCTCCGGCGGCGGCATCATCGCTGTGGATTCTCTGGAGCGCAGCGGCATGGAGCAGGAGAAGGCCCACGCCACCTCTCTTTTGGTGATTCTGCCGCTTTCTATTGTCAGCGGCGTCATCTATCTGCTGAACGGCTCGGTCACCTTCCAGGGGGAGGAATGGTGGCTGCTGGGCGGCGGGGCAGTCGGGGGGCTCATTGGGGCCTTTTTGCTGGGCAAGCTGAAGAGCGTTTGGATTAACGGCCTCTTCACCCTGCTGATTCTGGCCTCTGGCATAAGGATGGTGATTTAGCATGTGGCTGGCGCTGGCAGGCGTTTTATTTGGCATTATCGGCGGCATGGGCATGGGTGGCGGTATCGTGCTGATTCCCGTCCTGACCCTTCTGTTTGGCATGAGCCAGCATCAGGCCCAGGGCCTGAACCTGCTGACCTTTTTCCCTATGGCGGTGTTCGCCATTATCGCCCATCTTAGGAAAAAGCGCATTGATGTTAAGACGGCCCTGCTCATGGCCCTGGTAGGGGCGGCGGGGGCAGCAGGGGGCGCCTGGCTTTGCAGCGTCATAGAAGGGGAGGTGCTGCGGCGCATCTTTGGCGGCTTTTTAATTTTGCTGGGGATAATACGCACCGTAGAGCTGATTCGCAGCGTGCGAAACAGGAAGAAGGGCCTGGCCTCAGGGGAGAAAAAGGCATAGGGAGGCGGAGAAAAAACGGCGCATCATAGCGCCGTTTTTTTGCGCCCAGAGGGAACGGCTGGCGGCAAATTGGCGCATTGGACGTTGAATAAATGAAAAATTTCATGTATACTATTAACATATGTCCATTCACATGGATGGAGATTCTCTGTAACAAAAAGGCGAGACACAGATGCGTGTTTGCGGAGGTGAAACGATGGAAAGAAGCCTTACTTTTAAAGGAGGGGTGCATCCCCTGCCGAAGCTGAGGCACGGAAAGGCGCAGACGGAGCACAGCCCCATTGAAGGAATGGAGCCCCCTGCCAGGGTGCGTATTCCGTGCCTGCAGCATGTGGGCGCGCCGGCCAAGCCTGTTGTGGCCGTGGGCGACCAGGTGAAAAAGGGGCAGAAAATTGCGGAGGCAGGCGGCTTCGTCAGCGTGCCGGCTCATGCCAGCGTATCCGGCAGGGTGACGGAGATTGCCCAGCGGCCGGGCCCTAACGGCAGGAATGTGACGGAAATCGTCATCGAAAATGATTTCCAGGAGACCTGGGACGAGAGCGTTGCCCCGAAGGGCAGCCTGGACGAGCTGACGCCGGAGGACATCCGGCAAATCATTCAGGAGGCAGGCATCGTGGGCCTGGGAGGCGCAGGCTTCCCCACCCATGTGAAACTGAGCCCGCCGGCGGAGAAGCCCGTCTCTACCATTATTGTCAACGGGGCGGAGTGCGAGCCGTTTTTGACGGCAGACCACAGAGTCATGCTGGAGCATCCGGAGGAGGTCATCTTCGGGCTGAAGGCCATGATGAAATGTCTGGATATAGGCATGGCGTATATCGCCGTAGAGGACAACAAGGAGGACGCCATTGCAGCTCTGGCCCAGGCGCTGGATACCAACACCATCCGCATCAAGCGCCTGCAGACCAAATATCCCCAGGGCTCGGAAAAGCAGCTTATCGACTCGATTTTAGGCAAGCAGGTGCCCAGCGGCGGGCTTCCCATGGACGTAGGCGTGGTGGTGGTCAACGCATCCTCCGCCAAGGCTGTGGCCGAAGCCATCCAGACGGGCAGGCCCATCATCGACCGGGTTGTCACCGTGACGGGGCATGTCCGCATGCCGAAGAACCTGCTGGTTCGCATTGGGACGCCCATTGACGAGGTGCTGGAGGCGGCTGGCGGCCTGCTGCTGGGGGTGAAGCGGCTGGTCTCCGGCGGCCCCATGATGGGACTGGCCCTGGCCTCTACAGACGGGCCTGTGACCAAGACGACCTCTGGCCTGCTGGCCCTGGGGAACGACCATATCCAGAATCTGATTCACTACCCCTGCATTCACTGCGGGCGCTGCGCATCGGTATGTCCCATGGGGCTCAGGCCCATGTATACCAGCCTGGCTGCGGAGCAATACGATTGGGAAAAGGCGGAGAAATACAGGGCTATGGACTGCATGTCCTGCGGGTGCTGCTCCTATATCTGCCCGGCAAACCGGCCTATCGTCCAGGCGATTCACATCGCAAAGGACGCCATTGCCGCCAGCAGGCGGAAGGAAAAGTGAGGTGGAAAACATATGAATGACACTTACGTTCTGGGACATTCGCCTCATATTACGGCGAAGCCCACAGTAACCCGCATTATGCTGGACGTGATTATCGCGCTGCTGCCGGCCTGCATTGCGGCAATCTATTATTTCGGTGTCAGCGCGGCGCTGACTATTGTGGTGACGGTGGCTGCGGCCATGGCCACAGAGGCGGTGATTGAGCTGCTCTGCAAAAAGCCCGTCACGCTTTACGACCTTTCTGCTGTGGTGACGGGAATCCTGCTGGCGCTGAACCTGCCCGCAGGGGTGCCGCTGTACGTCCCCATTGTAGGGGCGGTGTTTGCCATTGGTGTCTGCAAAATGTGCTTTGGCGGTCTGGGCGGCAACTTTATCAACCCGGCGCTGGCAGGGCGGGCCATGCTGATGATTGCCTGGCCTGTGGCCATGACGACCTATGTGCTGCCCGGCGCGGTGGATACAGTGGCATCTGCCACGCCCCTTGCCATGATGAAGGCAGGGGAGCTTTCTGAGCTGCCCTCTACGCTGGACATGCTTTTGGGAAACACGGCAGGCAGCATGGGAGAGACCTGCGCCATTGCCCTGCTGCTGGGCGGCATCTATCTGCTGGCGAGAAGGGTAATCTCCCTGCGCATCCCCCTGGCCTATCTGGGCACGGTGGCGGTGCTGACCCTGCTGATTCAGGGGCCTGACCTGCTGCTGGAGCAGATGCTCTCCGGCGGACTGCTTTTAGGCGCCATCTTTATGGCGACGGACTATGTCAGCTCTCCCTGCACGCCCCTGGCCCAGGTGGTGTTTGGCATTGGCTGCGGCATTTTGACCTGCGTGATACGGAATTTCGGCGGATATGCGGAGGGCGTGTGCTTCGCCATTCTGCTGATGAACCTGACCACGCCGTTGCTGGAGCGGGCGTTCCCGCCCAGAGTTTACGGGGAGGCGAAGGGCAAATGAACAAGATTTTGAACATGACCCTGCGGCTTTTCCTGGTTACGCTGATTGCGGGGGCGTTGCTGGGCGGCACCTATGTGATTACGGCGGAGCCCATTGCCGAGCAGGAGGCCCAGGCCGCCACAGAGGCGCGGCGAAACGTGCTGGCGGCAGAAAGCTTTGAGGAAATCAGCCGGGAGGGCGGCGCAGATTACGATACGATTAACGCAGTATACGAGGGAACGGACGACAGCGGCGCGGTGGTCGGCTATGCCTTTGAGGTGACGGCCAGAGGCTTTAACCCGGATATCAGCCTGACCATCGGCATCGACACCCAGGGCGTCATTACCGGTGTCAACGTAGGGAGCAATTCCGAAACGCCTGGCCTGGGCGCAAAGGCGTCGGAGCCGGAGTTCTACAAGCAGTATGCGGGGAAGGCCGGTCAGCTGGAGGTCATCAAGACGGGCACGCCCACGGACAGCCAGATATCGGCCATTGCCGGAGCGACTATCACCTCAAGTGGCATCACCTCGGCAGTGAACCTGGTCTCCCAGTACTATGAAGCGTATCTGGCATCGTGAGGGAGGAGGAAAGAAAGATGAGCGAGACGAAAAAGCCGACTTCTCTGGCTGGAAAAATCATAAAAAACGGCATTATTGACGAAAACCCCACCTTTCGGCTGGTGCTGGGCATGTGCCCAACGCTGGCTGTCACGACGGCGGCAGTCAATGGCCTGGGCATGGGTGTGGCGGTCACCTTTGTGCTGATTTGCTCCAACGTGTTTATCTCCCTGCTTAGGAATTTCATTCCGCAGAAGATTAGAATCCCGGCCTTTGTGGTCATCATTGCGGCCTTTGTCACTATTGTGCAGCTGTTTATGCAGGCATTTGTGCCGGATTTATACGACGCTTTGGGCATCTTTATCCCGCTGATTGTGGTCAACTGCATTATTTTGGGCCGGGCGGAGGCCTTTGCCTCGAAAAACCAGGTGTTCCCCTCGTTTTTGGATGGCCTGGGTATGGGCTTGGGCTTCACCATTGCCCTGACGCTGATTTCCACGGCCCGCGAAATTCTGGGCAACGGCACCTTCTTCGGCATCCCCCTCTTTGGGCCGGATTTCCCGTCCATGCTGATTATGATTATGGCGCCGGGCGGTTTCCTGACCCTGGGGCTGCTCCTTGGGCTGATTAACAAGCTCATGAAGAAAAAGGCATAGGGGGTAGAAAAATATGGATGGAATTGGAAGAATATTTGTAATCCTGCTCAGCTCGATTCTGGTGAACAACTTCGTCATGTCCCGGTTTTACGGAATCTGCCCCTTTCTCGGGGTATCCAAAAAGGTAAATACGGCCGTGGGCATGGGCGCAGCGGTGACCTTCGTCATGGCCATTGCCAGCGTATTCACCTATATCATCCAGTATTTCGTGCTGGAGCCGCTGAACGTTTCCTATTTGCAGACCATTGCCTTTATTTTGGTAATTGCGGCGCTGGTGCAGCTGGTGGAGATGGTGATTCAGAAAATCAGCCCATCTCTCTATAAGGCCTTGGGCGTGTATCTGCCCCTGATTACCACCAACTGCGCTGTTCTGGGCGTGGCGCTGCTCAACATTACAGAGGGCTACAACCTGATTGAATCCCTGGTCAACGGCATTGGCGGCGCCCTGGGCTTTACGCTGGCCATCGTTCTTTTCGCCGGCATCCGGGAGAAGATGGAGTTTGCAGATATCCCCAAGCCTTTGCAGGGCTTCCCCATTGCGTTGATTTCGGCGGGGATTATGAGCATTGCGTTTGTGGGCTTTCAGGGCCTGGTGTAAGGAAGGTGAGAAAACATGGAAATCATCATTTGGTCGGTGGCTGTCCTGGCCGGGCTGGGGCTGATTTTCGGCGCCGGGCTGGGCATTGCCTCAAAAAAGCTGGCCGTTAAGACGGACGAGCGGGTGGAGAAGGTCCGGGAATTTTTGCCCGGCGCCAACTGCGGCGGCTGCGGATATCCTGGCTGCGACGGCTTTGCCGCGGCGATTGTGAAGGAGGGAAAGGATCCCTCAGGCTGCTGCGTCTGTTCCCAGGAGAATTTGCAGGAAATCGGCAAAATCATGGGCAAAAGCGTCAACACGGCAGAGCGGCGGGTGGCCCGGGTGCTTTGCGGCGGAGACAAGGGCAAATGCAAAAACAAGGCGGAGTATGACGGCCTGATGGACTGCAAGGCGGCCGCCGTGGTGGCGGGAGGCTTTAAGCAGTGCGCCGTGGGCTGCCTGGGGCTGGGCACCTGCGCCAAGGTATGTCCCTTTGGGGCAATTAAGGTGGGCCGGGGCAACATTGCCGAGGTAGACGAGGCCCTCTGCACCGGCTGCGGAAAATGTGCGGCGGAGTGCCCGGTTCATGGCATCGTCCTCATGAACCAGAAAAACGCCACCTATGTAGCCTGCCGGAATCAGGACAAGGGTAAGGCTGTGCTCTCTGTCTGCGAGGCGGGATGCATCGCGTGCAGGCTCTGCGAAAAGGTCTGCCCAGAGGGGGCGATTGCTATGGAAAACAACCTGCCCGTCATCGACTACGAAAAATGCACCGGCTGCGGCCTCTGCGCAGAGAAGTGCAAGCCGGGCTGCCTGGTGTTCCTGGGCGCTCAGGAGGAAGAGGCGGCAGATGAGGCCGTATAGCAAGGTTCTGCTGGCCTCTGCCTCCCCCAGAAGGAGAGAACTGCTGGGGCTGGTGTTCCCCCAGTTTGAGGTGCTGGCGGCAGACGCGGACGAGACGCCTACGGAGACGGAGCCTTGCAGAATGGTGGAGCAGCTGGCTCTGCGCAAGGCCAGGGCAGTGGCAAAGAGGCCGGAGGCGGCAGATAGCCTGGTCATCGGGGCGGATACTCTGGTATTTGCCCATGGCGCTGTGCTGGGCAAGCCAAAGGATAAGCAGGACGCCCTAGCAATGCTCCGCAGCCTTTCTGGGACGACCCACCAGGTCATCACCGGGGTGGCTCTGACTTTGCATGGAGCAGAGCGCGTATTCAGCGAGGTGACCGAGGTGGAATTTGCCCCAATGACCGAGGAGGAGATGCAGGCCTACGTGGCCAGTGGAGACCCGATGGATAAGGCTGGGGCCTATGGCATCCAAGGGGGAGCCTCCCGGTTTATCCGGGGCATTCGGGGCTGCTATTTCAACGTAGTGGGCTTGCCGGTTCACAGGCTTTATGAGGAATGGAAGGCCTGGATAGAGCAGGAATAGGGGCGCTTCCCGCCCGAAAGTAAAAAAGTCCTCTGCCCGAAAGTGGATGCGGGCGGAGGGCTTTTTGATTGCAGAGGGGATGGGATGCGGAGGTCATGTCCCAATCGTTCGGGAATACAGCAGGGGGGCGTTCCTGCCCCGGTACCTGCGGATAAACCGCTTTTGGACGGTCATGCCGAGCCGCTCTGCCACTCTTCGGGAGGGCGCGTTGTCGGGCCGGATTTGCGCGGGAACCTCCGTCAGCCCAAGAATGCGAAAGGCATAGGCGGCGCTTTCCGCAGCGTAACCCTTGCCCCAGTGGGCCTTTTGAAAAAGGTAGCCGATGCCCACGCAGCTTTCGCAGCTGGCCTCTTCGGCAATCAGGCCGCAGACGCCTATCAGCTTGCCGGAGGTATTCTCCATCACCGCCCAATCGCAAAATCCGTCCCGCCGGTACCGCAGCATGTTTTCCTGCATCCAGGCTGTCACTTCGCTGTCGGTAAAGGCGTGCTCTCAGGCGAACGTAACGTCAATATCCTGCAAAATTGCGCAAATGGGCAGGGAGGCGCCTGCCTGTATTTCCCGCAGGAGCAGGCGGGCAGTTTCCAAAACAATTTCGTTCTTTCGAAAAGCAGCTTTAGAGCGTGCCAGAAGCTTATCACAGAGGAGCACCCCAGTCAACAAGGCATGCCATGAAAAAAGGCAGCAGGGGAAAGCTGCTGCCTGAAGCGCTTGAGATGGCTAGTCGTTCTTTACGCCGGTGAGCTGGGCCCGCAGGGCCTTCAGCCGCTTCATCACGTCGTTAGCGCCGCGGCCGAAATAGTCGTGCAGAATATTATATTCTTCGTAAAGACGGTCGTAAAGCGCTACGTTTTCCGGAATGGGCCGATAGACTGTATCCTTCAGATTGCCCATGGCCTTGGCCGCCTCGAAAAGCGAATCATAACCGCCCGCCGCCTTCCCCGCCGCTACGGCGCCAAAGATGGCAGACCCCAGAGCTGCCCCCTGGGAGGAGCCGCAGATGTGAATGGGCAGATTGAGGACGTCTGCATAAATCTGCATGGTCATGGGACTCTTTTGAGAAATGCCGCCGGAGGCGTAGAAGGAATTGACGGGGATGCCTCCATCGACCAGGGAACGGACGATTTTCCGCGTTCCATAGGCCGTGGCCTCCACCAGAGCCCGATATATCTCCTCCGGCTTGGTCTGAAGGGTCATGCCCAGCATCATGCCGGTCAGGTCTACGTCGACCAAGACGGAGCGGTTGCCGTTCCACCAATCCAGAGCGACCAGACCGCTTTCCCCTGGCTTTTGCCTCATGGCGCGCTCCTGCAAAATTTCATGGGCGCTCTTCCCAGCGGCCTTGGCCTCCTCAAGGATATAGGCGGGGCAGCAGTTTTTCACGAACCAGGCAAAATGGTCGCCCACGCAGGACTGGCCCGCCTCATAGCCGAAATAGCCGGGATAGACGCCGTCCTCTACTACGCCGCACATGCCGGGAACGCTCCGCTCCTCTTCGCTGAACAGGATATGGCAGGTGGAGGTGCCCATGATGGCCAGCATGCTGTTGGGCTGGTCGATAGCGGCGGAGGGCACGTTGACGTGGGCGTCGATGATGCCCACAGCCACGGGAATGCCAGGCCGGAGCCCGGTAAGGCGGGCCATTTCCGGGGTCAGATATCCGGCCACGCTGCCCAGGGGCGAGACGGGGCAGTTCATCTTGTCTTGAATGACGTTTTCCAGGCGAGGATCCAGGGCCTTGAAAAAGTCCTTGGAGGGGTAGCCCTTCTGCTTATTGTAAATCCCCTTAAAGCCGGCAGCGCAGGAGTTTTTGGTGCGGACGCCGGTCAACTGCCAGACAATCCAGTCCGAGGCCTCCACAAAGGCGTCCATGGCGTCGTAAATATGGGGCGCCTCCTCGAGAATCTGCCAGATTTTCGGGATTTCCCACTCAGAGGAGATTTTTCCGCCATAGCGGGAGAGCCACTCCTCCCCGCGCTGAGCGGCAATCTCGTTCAGCGCCGTGGCTTTATACTGGGCGGCGTGATGCTTCCAAAGCTTGACGTAGGCATGAGGCTCGTCCTGAAACTCCGGCAGCATGCAGAGGGGCGTGCCGTCTGCCTTGACGGGAATCATGGTGCAGGCGGTGAAATCCGTCCCGATGCCGATGACGTCCTCTGGAGAGACACCAGACTCCCGCAGCACGGCAGGAATAGTCTCCCGCAGCACGTCGATATAGTCCTGGGGATATTGCAGGGCCCAGTCTGGCGGGAGGGCCTTGCCAGAGGGAAGGGCCTCGTCCATGACGGCGTGGGGATAGTCAAAGGAAGCGGTGGCCAGCTCTCTGCCGTTGCTCACGTCCGCAACGACGGCACGGCCGGAAAGGGAGCCAAAATCTATGCCGATTGTATATTTTGCCATAAAAACCTCCTGAAAAATAATGAACATGTGGGGCGCTCTCGTAACAGGGAGCAACTTTGTAAAACCGTTTTTATACTGTGATTATACCAAAAAAAATGCAAAAAACAAGACACTTTCTTTCTCCTGCGGACAAAAAGGGCGTCTAATCAGGCGCAGGAAGAAAATTTACAGGATCGCTATGTTTCGCTATTACAATTTGGGCAGGTTTATTATATAATGGAGACAACATAGAGAAGCGCAACGCGGCTTGCGCATTTCCCCCGGTGACCCGGCAGAAGAAAATGTAAGGAGCGGCAGATGGAGCGAACTATCATATTGGCGGCGTTATCCTGCGCCTTTGCCCTTTTGCTCATCGTTTCAGAATACCGAAGGCCCAGAAGGCTGCTCTGGAAGACGCTGGCCAGCGCCATGTTTTCGGCTGCGGCCATTTTATTCCTGGCTGGCGGCCGGGCGCCCTTTTATGAAAATGGCATTGCATGGGGCCTGCTGTTCTCCATGGCGGGGGATGTGCTGCTGGCCCTGTTTGACAATCAAGGCCGGTGGCGGTGGTTCGCCCTGGGAGTGGGGGCCTTTTCCGGGGCTCAAATCTGCTATGCCTGCTATTTTATGGGTCCTGGCGCCGGGGCGGGCTGGGGCGCGCTGCTGCTGACCCTGGCGGTGTTTGCCGTGGCCATGGGAGGCATGTGTGGGCTACGGCTGGAGTTGGGCAGGATGCGCTTTTTGGTGACGGTATACAGCCTTCTGCTGGCCTTTTCCTTTGCCGTATCTGCGGATGGGGCGCTGGCGGCTGGGAGCGGGCAGGCATGGCTGATGGCAGCGGGCATGGGGCTGTTTCTGCTTTCCGATGTTGCGCTGCTGCTGAAATACTTTTTGCCCGGAGCGCCCCGGTGGCTGACGGGCGTCAACCTAAGCTTGTACTACTTGGGCCAGGCCCTGCTGACTGTGGGCATGGCAATAGGAGGAAACGGATGAAGCGATGGATAGCTTTGCTGCTTTGCGGCGCGATGGCGCTGGCCCTTTGGGGCTGCGCAGCGGAGGAGGAGATTCCTGGGGACCAGGCTCTGCTGACCGTCAACGGAGAGGTAATCTTCACTGGCCAGGATTTGGAGAACTACATGATTGAGCAGGAGGTTCGCTACGAGGTCCGGGGACAGGCCCAGGACTCCCGCGACGAGGTTTTCCGCGAGATGGCGGAGAGGCGCCTGCTGGCCTATGCGGCCCGGCAGCTGGGCATCAATGCGGATACCACCTTTTTAGAGGAGCAATACGACCTTCATATGGAGGAAATTCAGGATACGGACATTTACGGCGACGAGCTGGAGTTTGCCGAAAAGCTGCAGGAGGCCCTGGGCATGGATGACGAGACCTTCCGGCAGTGGAATATAGATGAAAACATCATCGAATACGACATTGAGAATTTGCTGACCGACGTGACGGACAGCTTCAGCCAGATTCAGACGGCAGAGATTATGGAGGAGCAGATGGTGGAGAATCTGGCGGCGTTTTTGCGGATGTATGAAATAGAATGCACCTATTCAGGCATGGAGGACTGGTTCCCCACCTTTGAGTATACGGTGCTGGCATAGAGGAGGAAAGCATGATTAGCAAGCAGCAAATTTTGGAGGATAAGCGGTATCTGGACCTGCTGGCCAAGGAGTTCCCCAACATTCAGGCGGCCTCTACGGAAATTATCAATCTGCAGGCCATCCTAAACCTGCCCAAGGGGACGGAGCACTTTATGAGCGACATCCACGGGGAGGCGGACGCCTTTCTTCACATTTTGAACAATGCCTCCGGCGTCATCAAGGAAAAGATTGACCTGGTCTATTCCAACATGCTGAGCCAGAGCGAGCGCAAGGCCCTGGCCGCGCTTATCTACTACCCGGAGCTGAAAATCAGCGAGGTGAAGGAGACGGAGGGGGAAATGGAGGACTGGTACCGCATTACCCTGAACCGGCTCATCGAGGTTTGCAGCGCGGTCACCTCCAAATACACCCGCTCCAAGGTGCGCAAGGCCCTTCCCAAGGACTTTGAATATATTATCGACGAGCTGCTCCATACCAATTATGCGGAGCACAACAAGGAGCAGTATTACGAAAATATCATCTCCACCATTATTGATATTGACCGCTCGGAGGAGTTCATCATTGCCCTGGCAAACCTGATTAAGCGCATGGCTGTGGACCGGCTCCACATCGTGGGGGACATTTTCGACAGAGGCCCCCGGGCCGACATGATTCTGGATCGGCTGCTGCAGCACCATTCTGTGGACATTCAGTGGGGCAACCACGACGTACTCTGGATGGGGGCGGCGTCGGGGAGCAGGGCCTGCATCGCCACGGTGCTGAGAAACTCCCTGGCATACAACAATCTGGACATTATCGAAAATTCCTACGGCATCAACCTGCTGCCTCTGGCCATGCTAGCCAGCGAGGTCTATGGGGATGCGTCCGCCTTTGCGCCGAAAAACCTTTCGGGCAATCTTTCTTCCAATGACGTGCTTCTGATTCAGCGGATGCACAAGGCCATCTTCGTCATCCAGCAAAAGCTGGAGGCCCAGCTCATTGCCCGGCGGCCCGAGTTCCACATGGAGGACAGGGCCATGATAAACCGCATCGACTTTTCCGACATGACCATTGAGCTGGAGGGGAAGAAATACCCCCTGAAGGACAAGGACTTCCCCACCGTAGACCCCAAAAATCCCTCCGCTCTCACGGAATGGGAGAGCAGTATTATGGACTCTCTGGAGAGCTCCTTTACTAATAGCGAAAAGCTTCAGCGCCACGTCCGCTTTCTCTACAAGGCGGGGAGCCTGTATAAATGCTTCAACGGGAACCTCCTCTTTCATGGCAGCATGCCCTGCGACGAGACGGGGGAGTTTATCTCCTTCGTCTTTGACGGCCGGACCATGAAGGGCAAGGAGTTTTTTGACTTTGCAGACGCCACGGCCAGGCAGGGCTTTTACGAGGAGGAGAACACGCCGGAAAAGGACTTTGGCATGGACTTTCTCTGGTTCCTCTGGTGTGGCAGAAATTCACCGGTATTTGGCCGGGACCGGATTACCACCTTTGAGCGGGCTCTGATCGATGACCCGGAGGTCTGGACGGAGCCGAAAAATCCCTATTACAAATTGGCCGATTCTCCGGAGTTTTGCGACAAGGTGCTGACGGAGTTCGGCCTTGGCACGACGGTATACAACAGGATTATCAATGGCCATGTGCCCGTGAAGGTAAAGGAGGGGGAAGGGCCCGTCAAGGCGGGCGGAAAGCATATCGTCATCGACGGGGGCTTCTGCAAGGCCTATCAGCAATACACGGGCATCGCCGGCTACACCATGTTTTTCAGCTCTCACGGCATCCGCATTGCGGCCCACCAGCCCTTTGAGAGCAAGGAAAGCGCCATTATGTATGGCAAGGACATCAGCTCCACCACGGTCATCTCGGAAAATCTGCCGGAGCGGCTGTATGTGGGGGCGACGGATACGGGCAGGGAGATTCAGAGGCGGATTGACGAGCTGAAGAGTCTGCTCCAGGCCTTCCGCCTGGGCATTATCAAGGAAGCGGACGGAAGATGAAGGCGCTGCGGGCCATAGCGGTTATCGGGGCCATTATCCTATGTCTGGCCGTGTTTTTCGAATCCCGGCCGGACGAGGCCGTCATTTACGAAAGCGAGATTGATTTGCTGGATATTAACGACAAATTCAGCGACGCCATCAGCCAGATGCAGCGGCAGGCGCCTCTGGCCAACTATAACCGCAAGGGCATTGAGGCGCTGCGGCGGGATATTGCAGCCATCCCCGCGGAGACGGAGCAGCTGGAGGAGATTACCGGGCGCTTTTTGCAGAGCGTGGATACCCTGCTTCTGGCCTGGGACCAGTACGACGCAGGCCAGGGCGACGCGGCAGAGGAGACCATCCGGGAGGCGCGCAGGCTCCTTTCCTCGGCAGACCGTGCGCTGAACAGCTATAAGCGGGAGCTGGAGGGATAAGGTGGAGCGAGACGACGCATTTTTCATGAAAAAGGCAATGATGCAGGCCAAGGTGGCCCTGAAAAGGGACGAGGTGCCAGTGGGGGCGGTGATTGTCCGGGATGGAGCGGTCATTGCCCGGGGGCATAACACTCGGGAGAGCGCCAAAAACCCCTGCGGCCATGCAGAGATGTCTGCAATCCTGGCTTGCGCGAAAAAGCTGGGGGGCTGGCGGCTCAGCGGCTGCACCCTGTACGTCACCCTGGAGCCATGCCCCATGTGCGCCGGGGCGATTATCAATGCCCGGATTCCAAGGGTGGTTTTCGGCGCATACGACCCTAAGGCCGGCTGCCTGGGGAGCAAGGCGGATTTGATGGCCCTTGGCTTTAACCACCGGGCAGAGGTGACGGGAGGCGTTCTGGCGGAGGAATGCGGGAGGCTGCTTTCGGACTATTTTGCGGAAAAGCGCCGGCGCCGCAGGGGGGAAAAATAAAAAAACGGGCGTTGCAGCCCGTTTTGCGGCGTATGCCTAGAGCATTTTGAGGATATCTGCCTTGGGGCGGACGCCGACAGACGTGCCCGCAATGGCGCCGTTTTTGATGACCACCAGCATGGGGATGCTCATCACCCGAAACTGGGAGGCAAGCTCCGGCTCATCGTCTACATTGACCTTGCAGACCTTGACCTTCCCCGCGTTTTCCTGGGCAATTTCGTCCACCACGGGGGAGAGCATGCGGCAGGGCGCGCACCAGCTGGCCCAGAAATCTATCAGCACGGGAATAGAGGACTCCATAACCTCTGCCTGAAAATTATCCTTCGTAACTGTTACTGTTGACATAGATGCAACCTTCCTCTCTTGTTTTTTACTATATTCCTATTATACCCGGGAATTGCCTCTTCCTCACAAAAAAGATGCTTTTTTAGGGAAAAATCTATTGAAATTGGGGCGGAGGCTATGCTATAATAACCAACGTATGTGAGTGGGAACGGTCCGCTGTACAAGCTGCATGAACGTTCTGAAAAGGAAGGAGGAGACGCATATGAAGGATTTAATCAGGTATGTTGAACAATCTCAACTTCGCTCTGATCTCCCTAAAATTGAAATCGGCGACCTTTTGAAGGTATACCTGAAAGTAAAAGAGGGAAACAGAGAAAGACTTCAGCTTTTTGAAGGGTATCTGATCGCCATGCAAGGCAGCGGCGTGCGGGAGACGATCACCGTCCGCAGAGTGTCTTACGGCATCGGCGTAGAGAGAACGTTGCCCCTGCATTCGCCCAAGATTGACCATATTGAAAAGGTCAGAAGCGGCAAGGTCAGAAGAGCAAAGCTCTACTATCTGCGCGACAGAGTCGGCAAGGCTGCCAGAATCAAAGAAAAATAAGCTTGACGGATTGGAACGCAAAGCAGGGCTCATGGTATGGAACCATACGGTGGGCCCTTTTGCTTGCGCAAGAGAGGTGAGAGAGGTGCGCTGCACGTGCATGAAATGCGGGACGTACATGGTCCACGCGGAGGATATGGAGCTGGGGTGCATCTGCCCGGAGTGTCAAAACAGATGCAAGGCCTGCCTGGGGACGAGCGGCCCCTTGAGCGTAGAGCAGATTCGGGCCCTGGGGGCAGGCTATTTTGGATATGAGGAAAAGGAAAAAGGAGAGCAGTAACGCCCTCCTTTTGATTATTTAGACCAGCGCGAATTTGGCGCAGGCTATCACGCACGAAGGATGCCTGCTTCCCCCAAAGCTGTTTTTGACGATATTGTCCCCATAAATACGGGGCGACAAATTTTGCAGCGGCGATACAGAGGGAGAAGGCTGCCGTATTTTCATTGTTTACATTATGTTAGGTTGAAAAAATGGCAAAAATAATTTATCATGGCACTGTGGCTTTTGCCATAATATTGCCATGCAAAATACGGCACGGATGGAGAGACGAATGAACATCAACTGGTATCCCGGGCACATGACGAAGGCAAAGCGGGCCCTGCAGGACAAGCTGAAGCTGATTGATTTGGTAATAGAGGTCATTGACGCGAGGGCGCCTAAATGCACGGTGAACCCGGATTTTGAGGCGATGTTTCAGAGAAAGACGCGGCTTTATCTGCTCAACAAGGCAGACATGGCAGACCCGGCCAGAACCAGGGAATGGGTAAAATACTACCGGGACCAGGGGATTTATTGCGTCTCGTATTCGGCGGTGAGCGGCAACCCCAAGCAGCTGCAAAAGGAAATCGAGGCCTGCGCCGGGGAGATTTACGAAAAATACGCGGAGAAGGGCATGAACAAAACGGTGCGCAGCCTGGTCTGCGGCATCCCAAACGTGGGGAAGTCTGCCATTCTCAACCGTCTGGCGGGAACGCGGAAGCTGAAGGAGGGCAACAAGCCTGGCGTCACCCGGGGCCTGGCGTGGGTCAGGCTGACGCCCTATCTGGAGCTGATGGATTCGCCGGGGCTGCTCTGGCCCAAAATTGCAGACGAGCGGACCGGGGCCATCATCGCCGCTCTGGGCAGCATCCGCCAGGAGATTCTGGACGAGGAGGAGCTGGCCTATTACCTGCTGGGCGTGCTGGCAGAGGAGTTCCCCCAGCTGCTGCTGGAGCGCTACCGGCTGGAGGAACTGAAAGAGGACGCCTGGGACGTGATGGAGGACATCTGCCGCAAGCGCGGCTTCCTGCAAAAGGGCGGGGTGGCAGATACGGAGCGGGGCGCAAAAGTTTTGCTGGAGGAATTCCGCAACGGAAAGCTGGGCAGGCTTACGCTGGAAAGGCCTTAGAATATGGAAGATTTTTATCAATACGAGCGGGAATATTGGCAAAAGGGCCTGCTTTTGGCAGGCGCGGACGAGGCGGGCAGAGGCCCCCTGGCCGGGCCGGTAGTGGCGGCGGCAGTGATTCTGCCAGAGAGCCCCATTTTGGAAGGCGTCAACGACTCCAAAAAGCTGAGCGAAAAGAAGAGAGAGAAGCTCTACACCCAGATTACGGAGGAGGCAGTGGCTTGGTCTGTGGGGATTGTGGAGCAGGACATCATTGACGAAATCAACATCCTGAACGCAGCCCGGCTGGCCTTTTTAAAGGCAGTGGAGGGGCTGAAGTCCCGGCCGGATTTCGTCTGCTGCGACCAGATTACCGGCCTGGAGCTGCCCGTCCCCCACGAGGCAATCGTCAAGGGAGACGCCAAGGTGTACTCCATTGCGGCGGCGTCCATTGTGGCCAAAGTGACGCGGGATAGAATCATGAGGGACATGGCGGAGCAATACCCACAATATGGCTTTGAAAAGCACAAGGGCTACGGCACCAAGGCCCACGCTGCGGCCATTTTGAAATACGGCCCGTGCCCCATTCACCGCCGCAGCTTTTTAAAGAAGCTGCTGGGCAAATGAGCCGGGCGGAAAAGCTGGTTGGCAGCTGGGGAGAGAGCCTGGCCGCCTGCTATGTGACGGAGCGGCGGGGCATGGAAATCCTCTGCCGCAATTGGTACACCAATCATGGGGAGATTGACATCGTCGCCCGGGACGGAGACTGCACCGTGTTTATTGAGGTGAAAACCAGGCAGGGCAACCTTTACGGGACGGGGACGGAGACCATCACGGGGAAAAAGAAGGCGGCGCTGCTTCGGGCGGCGGAGGCCTACGCCGTGAAGCATGGCCTTTACGACACGCCCATGCGGTTTGACGTAGTGGAAATTACAAGGGACGGGGAGCAGACCCGTTTAAAATATTTTGAAAATGCAGAGATAGGCTGGTAAGAGAATGGCAAAGAGAAAGTTTTTATTCATCCTGATTTTAGCGCTGGCCCTGGCGTGCTTTGGAGGCGCCACGGCCCTGGCGGAGAGCGAATCGGCCGTGACCAACGGCGTCATGGAAAACTGGGAGGGGGGCATCCCCAACTGGTGGAACTTCAGCTCCTCTGGGAATGCGGCCCTGGTGGAGTGCATCGACGGCGAGACCAACCAGGTGGCCCAGATTCAGCTGACGGAGGAGGGCTATGGATACCTGACCCAGGAGGTGACGCTGGAGCCGGAGACGCTCTACCGAGTGACCTGCCGGGTAATGTGCTTTGACGCGACGCCGGAATACCCTGCCTTTAACATGAACTTTATGAACCAGATGGCGGAGACCTCTGGCGTGACAGACACGGGCAACGCCTGGCAGACGGTAGAGATGTACGTCCGGACCAACGTAGACGAGGAGCAGACCTATCTGCTGCGGGTCGGCCTGGGAAATGAGGACAGCTTGGTCACAGGCAACGCCTATTTCGACGACGTCACCATAGAAAGGCTGGAGGAGGCCCCTGCCGGGGCCACGGTTCAGAGCCTGATTGGCAGCGTAGGCTACACGGTGGAGCATTCTCAGCCCACCAGCGTAGCCGGGGACGCCACCAGCGAGAGCAGCGGCGATGAGGAGAGCGCTGACGTTTCTTACAACAATATCGGCGTGGCGCTCTGCGGCATGCTGCTGCTGTTTGCCGTCTATTTTGTCATGACCAGCCGCTGGGCGCCCCGGTGGGCGAAAAATCTCTCCAAAGGGAAAATTTTGGCCATCGTATTTGCGTTGGCATTTTTGTTCCGGGTGTATACGTCCATACAACAGGAGGGGCATATTACGGACATGACCTGCTTTAAGGCGTGGGCCGTCAAGCTGGCGGAGGTAGGCCCCGGTGGCTTTTACGATTCCGGCATTTTTGCCGACTATCCGCCCCTGTATATGTACGTCCTCTATCTGCTGGGGGGCATCCAGCAGCTCTTCGGCATTGACTATAATTCGGATTTATTCAAGCTGATTATTGAGATGCCGGCGATTCTGGCGGACCTGGGCCTGGCCTGGGTGGTGTACCGCTTCGCCAAAAAGCGGCTCAACCCGCAGACGGCGGCGTTTTTAAGCCTGTTTATCCTGTTTTCGCCCCTGTTTATCACCACATCCAGCTCCTGGGGACAGATTGACTCCATCTTCCTGCTGGGCCTGATTGGCGTGGCCTATCTGGTCTATCGGGACAAAAAGGTCTATGCAGCCTGGGCATGGATGGCCCTGCTGTTGCTGAAGCCGCAGGCGCTGATTGTCTCCCCCGTGCTGTTGGCGGTATTTCTGGGGGATTTGTTCCGCAGGGATTCCTGGAAGCGGACGCTGGCGGAAATTGGCCTGTCTCTGGCAGGCATGGCGGTGATTTACACAATAGTCGCCCTGCCGATGAAGGGAAGCCAGGGTTTCTTCTACGTGTTTGAGCAGATGCTGGAGACGACGGGCCAGTACGCCTATGGCACGGTCAACGCCTTCAACCTGATGGGCCTGCTGGGCGGAAACTGGGCGGATGTGAACAGCATGGCCTTCCTGACCACCTATAAAAACCTGGGCACGCTGTTTATCGTCCTGATCATTATAGTAGCCATGGGCATCTATCTGGCAAAGCGGGAGAAAAAGCACGTCTTCCTCCTGATGGCCTTTATGGTGGCGGCGGTGTTTACTCTGGGCCACGAGATGCACGAGCGCTATCTCGTCCCGGCGGTGGGCCTGCTGCTCTTTGCGGCTATTATCTACCGTTCCAGAAGGCTGCTGGTCTGCGCTGTAGGCTATTCGGCCTTGGCCTTCTATAACGTCTATGTAGCCCTGATATTCAAGCAGGACTGGATTTACGACGAAGTGGTCATCATTGGAGGGATTCTCTCTCTGATTCTGCTGGCCTATCTGATTTATTGCATGGTCTGCGTATTTACCGGCCGGGGCAGGAAGGAGCAGCCTCTGGAGATTGAGGACTACACCGAGCCCACCGGACAGGAGCGGGCTCTCAAGGATGCAAAAGTCCGGCTGGAGACCATGGCGCCGCACCAGAGCAGGCGCATGGTGAAAAAGGACTACCTGATTATGACAATCATCAGCGTGGTTTACGCGGTCTTTGCCTTTACCAACCTGGGCAGCACGGTCATCCCTGAGCGGAACGAGCCGGTGGAGCAGACGGGCGGCCAGATTGTCTTTGAGCTGGAGGACCTTTCCCAGGTGGAAAAGTTCAAATACTACGCAGGCTACTGCGAAGGGAAGTTTGAGCTGCTGTATTCGGAGGACGGCATCCATTACGAAAAGCTGGATTTGAATCAGGATGAGGCC
>DBGCIZ010000125.1:0-3475 GCA_048355355.1 Christensenellaceae bacterium
GTTTATCGCTGTTATTTTCTGCATCATTATGTGTTCCATTGCTACGATATCTGTCTCTTTGTCTATGAGATATCTGCTGGATGACTATATTATACCCTTGATAGGCCAGGCGAGCCCGGATTTTTCCGGCCTCTATGGCGCGCTGATTACGCTGGCTTGTATCTTCCTGCTGGGCATCATTGCCTCGTTTATTTATAGCAGGCTTATGGTCAAGATTGGTCAGGGGGTATTGAAGCGTGTGCGTGATGAAATGTTTGAGCACATGCAGACACTGCCGATTCGCTATTTTGATGAGCGGACAAACGGCTCTATTATGAGCTTGTATACCAACGATACGGATACGCTGCGCCAGATGATTAACCAGTCCATTCCCCAGGTGCTCATGTCCGTTATTACGGTTCTGGTCACCTTTATAGCGATGCTGGTGCTGAGCCCGCTGCTGACGATTTTAGCTGTTGTGGTTATCGTAGTTATGTTCCTGATTGCCGGCAAGCTGGGAGGGAACAGCGGAAAATACTTCGTCCGCCAGCAGATTGACTTGGCAGATGTAACTGGCTTTGTGGAAGAGCGCATGAACGGCCAGAGGGTGATTAAGGTATTTAACCATGAGAGAATTTCCGAAGAGGAGTTCGACGAGCTCAACGAGAAGCTCTACACTAGCTCTTCTAAGGCGCATACCTTTGCCAGCATTATGGGGCCGATTATGGGCAACATTGGCAACGTGCATTTTGTACTGACGGCCGTATTAGGTGGCATTTTGCTCCTGTCCGGCGTTGGCGGCATGACCATTGGAACCATTGTAGCCTATTTGCAGTTCACTAAGAGCTTTACGCAGCCCTTTATGCAGGTGGCGCAGCAGTTTAACTCCATCATCATGGCTCTGGCCGGCGCAGAGAGAATCTTTAACATGATGGACGAGGAGCCCGAGGTAGACGATGGCTACGTTACCCTGGTAAACGCGAAGAAGGACGAAAATGGAAACCTGGTAGAATGCCAGGAGAGAACGGGCATGTGGGCCTGGAAGCATCCCCATCAGGCGGATGGCACGGTGACCTACACAGAGCTGAAGGGCGATGTCCGGTTCTATGACATGTCCTTTGGATATACGCCGGAGAAGATGGTTCTGCACGACATTTCGCTCTACGCCAAACCGGGACAAAAGCTGGCCTTTGTCGGCTCTACTGGCGCGGGTAAGACGACGATTACCAACCTGATTAACCGCTTTTATGACGTACAGGATGGTAAAATCCGCTACGACGATATCAATATCAACAAGATTAAGAAAGCGGATTTGCGCCGGTCCCTGGGCATCGTGTTACAGGATACCCATCTGTTTACGGGGACGATTATGGAGAACATCCGCTACGGAAAGCTGGACGCTACAGAGGAAGAGGTGTACCGGGCGGCAAAGCTGGCCCATGCAGACCAGTTTATTCAGCGATTGCCCAATGGGTATGATACGGTTTTGACGGCTGACGGTGAAGAGCTCTCGCAGGGCCAGCGGCAGCTGCTGGCGATTGCCAGGGCAGCCGTAGCAGATCCGCCCGTATTGATTCTTGACGAGGCAACCTCCAGCATCGATACCCGGACGGAAAGCATTGTGCAGAAGGGTATGGACAACCTGATGAAGGGGAGGACCGTGTTCGTCATTGCTCACCGGCTCTCTACGATCCGAAACAGCGATGCCATCATCGTTCTGGAGCACGGCAGGATTATTGAGCGCGGTACCCATGAGGATTTGATTCAGCAGAAGGGAACCTACTATCAGCTATATACGGGAAAGCTGGAGCTGTCCTAATAAGACAAAGCAAAAAGAGGATGAAGATTCCCACCCTCTTTTTGCTAGGCTACAGTGAGTGGTGAAACAGAAATCAGAAGGCCAGAGGAAAAGAAAAATGCAGAGTAAAAGCTCTGCATTTTTTTCGTTACTCTGTTTTCTGGGCATCAAGCAAAATACTTTGAATAATGTAACGGGGGCGTCCCTTGGATTCCAGGTAAATTTTCCCGATATATTCGCCAATAACGCCGATGGCAATTAGCTGCAAAGCCCCCAGGATCCAGATGGACATGACAATAGTGACCCAGCCGGTGACTGTCTCGCCGATAATGAAGCGAACTAAAAAGTAAATCAGGAAACACAGGCTGATAAAAAACATGATAAAGCCTAGGGCAGTGATAAACCGGATAGGCTTGATGGAGAGGGAAGTGATACCCTCCCAAGCAAAGTTCAGCATCTTTTTCAGCGGATATTTGGATTCCCCGGCAAACCGCTCGTGGCGCTCGTATTTTACCTCACCAGTCCGAAAGCCCAGCATGGGGACGAGTCCATGCAGGAAGAGGTTGACCTCCTTGAAATCGCCGAGGGCATTCAGGGCGCGCTTGCTCATAAGGCGATAATCAGCATGGTTGTCCTTCATTTCAACCCCAAGCCACTTCATCACCTTATAAAAGCCCTGTGCCGTGCCGCGCTTAAATTTCGTATCTGTCTCCCTAGAGGAACGGACACCGTAGACAATATCGCAGCCATCCAAATACTGATCCACCATGGCGTCGATGGCGTCCACGTCATCCTGCAAATCAGCGTCTAGGGAGATGACCATGTCCGCATATTCCTTGGCTGTCATCAGCCCAGCCAAAAGGGCATTTTGATGGCCTCGGTTGCGGGAAAGGCAAATGCCGGAGAAAATCGGATCCTGCTGGTGCAGCTCCTTAATGATTTCCCATGTCCGGTCCTTAGAACCATCGTTGACGAATACGATGCGGCTTTCCTCGCTGACCTTTCCAGCAGCCATAAGGGCACGGATTTTGGCCATCAGCCGTTTAGAGGTTTCGGGAAGGACTTCTTCCTCATTATAACAGGGTACTACAATGTATAATATGTTATTCATCTTGCTTCTTCTTCCTAAATATGAATAATTTGCTGGCAATATAATTGACAATTATGACGATAACGTTGGCGACGATTTTCACAATGCCATCGTTAATGTGCAGCACGCTGGTCCCCAGCCAGAGAACGGCCATATCGATACCTAGAGAGAGCAGACGGGCGGCAAAAAAGGAGGAGATTTCAAATAAAAGCACCTTGCCTTCTCGGGAACGGCTATCAAATACCCAGATTTTATTGGTCACAAAGGCAAAGAGCACACTCAAAAGCCAGGCGATAGCGTTGCTGACAAACTCATTGACAAAAAAGCAACGCGTCAGCAGAAAGTATACGCCCAGATTGACGAGCGTGGTGCAGCCACCGAAAAAGACATATAGGATAATTTCCTTATATTTTACGAAAAGTGCTTTCACAATTCCTCCACGTTATGTTAACAATATATATACATTTCCGGTTATACGAACAAAGGCTGCCGCAATAGCGGCAGGCCTTGTAAAAAACATCATAGCTTACTCGGAAACGTAGGGAAGGAGCGCCATGACTCTCGCGCGCTTGATAGCGGTGGCCAGCTCTCTCTGATGCTTGGCGCAT
>DBGCIZ010000126.1:0-9598 GCA_048355355.1 Christensenellaceae bacterium
TCCTGCCGGAGACGCTGCGGATTATCAATTCCATCGGCTACCCCCTCTATAACGGCTTTGGCATGACGGAGACGGGCATTACCTCCGTAGAGCTGACCTACGACATTCAGCTCCGGCTGCGGGGCAGCGTGGGCGTGCCCTTCCAGTCGGTAGAATACAGGATTGACGCAAAGGAGGGGGAAAACTCCGGCGAGCTGCTCATCAAGGGAGACTCGCTCCACTCCGGCAGAATGATAGACGGCAAATACGAGCCCAGAAACAAGGACGAATGGTTTGCCACGGGAGACATTGCGCGCTTGGAGAATGGACGCCTCTGGCTGGAGGGACGGCTGAAGGAGGTCATTATCAACGAGTCCGGCGAGAACATCTATCCCGACGAGCTGGAGGACTACTTCGTCAACCTGCCCGGCGTGACGCAGCACTGTGTGGCGGGGCTGAATCTGGGGCGACCCTATGAGGACATCGTCATGATTCTTGAGTTGGAGCCGGGGATGGACGCAAAGGGCATCGCCGAAATGGCGGAGCAGGTGGAGCTGATTAACAAGGCCCTGCCCATGAATAAGAAACTGGCGAAGGTGTACGTCTCTGAAAAGGCGCTGCCCCTGGCAAACGGAATCAAGGTGCAGCGGCAGAAGCTGAAAAAGTGGATTGAGGACGGGCAGTGGCCCTATCAGGAGTTGGATTTGACCCTGCACAAGCTACAGCAGCCGCTGACCACGGAGGAAGCCCGGGCGGACAAGGCCCAGTATGACCAGCGGTTTTTGCAGATTAAGGAGGATATCCGCAAGATTTTTGCAGAGGTGCTGATTCTGGACGAGGACGAAATCGGCGATTTCGACCACTTCGTCACAGACCTGGGGGGAGACAGCCTTTCCGTTATCGGCGTCATCGCTCAGCTGGAGGAAAAGTATAACCTGTTTATCCCGGATACGGAGTTTACTCAGGCGGTCAATATCCACGATATTGCGGAGCTGATTTACGCCAAGCTTTACGGGGAAGACGAGGTAAACCAGCCAAAAAAAACTGAGGCGCCCCCATCGGCTGGTGGCGGGCGCATTACCGATTTTGAGCAGACAGAGGAGTGGAAGGCCTTTCAGAAGCGCCTGGAGGCGTCTGGCGCAGAGGAGCTGAACCCCTATTTCGTCGCTCATGACAGCACTGTCAGGGATACCAGCCTGGTAGGCGGGAAGGAGGTCATCAACCTGGGCTCCTATAACTATCTGGGCATGTCCGGCCATCCCGAGACCGTGCGGGCAGCAAAGGAGGCCATTGACAAATACGGCACATCCGCCAGCGGCAGCCGGGTTCTGGCAGGGGAAAAGACCCTCTATCAGGAGTTGGAGGAGACCATCGCAAGGTGGAAGCATGCGGAGGCAGCCATCGTCATGACAGGGGGCTACGCAACCAACCTCTGCTTTATTGGCCACTTTGCGGGCAAGGATGACTTAATCCTCTACGATGCGCTTTCCCACAATTCCATTGTGGCAGGCTGTCAGCTTTCCCAGGGGGAGAGCAAATCCTTCCCCCATAACGATATCGCCGCCCTGGAGCAGACGCTGAAGGCGGTGGAGGGGAAATACACCAAGGTGCTGCTGGTGGTGGAAGGCGTTTATAGCATGGATGGGGATATTGCGCCCATTCCTGAGTTCGTCCGGCTGAAAAAGCAGTATGGCGCCTTCCTCATGGTGGACGAGGCGCACTCTGGCGGCGTTATCGGCAAAAACGGCGGCGGGGTGGACGAGTATTTCGGCCTGGCGCCAGAGGATATCGACATCAAGATGGGGACCCTTTCCAAGGCTTTGGGCACCTGCGGCGGCTATATCGCCGGGAAGAAAAGCATGGTGGACTATTTGAAATATCAGATGCCGGGCTTTGTGTTCACTGCGGGCATCAGCCCGCCCCTGGCTGCGGCGGCCAAGCGGGCCATTGAGCTGCTGCAGGAGGATCCTGCCATCGTCCAAAGGCTGCACGATAACATCGCCTATTTTGTAAAGGGGGCGAAGGCGCGGGGGCTGGATACCATCCTTGCGGCGGAATCCGCCATTGTTCCCGTGCGCATCGGCAGCGACGAGATGGCCTTCCTGGCGTCTCATAAAATGCTGGAGCGGGGCGTGTTTGTGCCGCCGGCCGTGTTCCCGGCCGTGGCCAAGGGGCAGAGCCGGCTGCGGTTCTCCATTACTGCGGCCCATACGCCTGCGCAGCTGGAAAAGGCATTAGAGGATATGGAGGCAGTGGCGAGGGAACTGGGCATTTTATCCTAAGCGCTGGTTTTGAACGCGTCGGTTTGAAAAAACCGGCGCTTTTTTTTGAAACCGGTTGAATCTTATTGTATCTTGGAATAAAATAAAAGTGTATCGTTTTTGTAAAGAGTATGGGTTGGGAAAAAGGCCGTTTTATAGCAGGATATTTCGCGGCGCTTTACATAGACTTTACAAAAAATTTGACGTGGATTTTACAATAAGGCGCTAGAATTAGAATTGTAAAATCTGGGCAAAGTCCGGAGCAAGGGGAAACGATTCGTTTGGAGGAAACAACATGGATATTTTGTCGATACTCTCGTTTATAGGCGGGCTGGCAATGTTTCTCTATGGCATGAATGTCATGAGCGGCGGCTTGGAAAAAATGAGCGGGGGCAGGCTGGAGCGCGTTTTGGAGCGGGCGACGAACAACCGCATTAAGGGCGTGTTATTAGGCACGGGCGTTACTGCGGTGATTCAGAGCTCCTCGGCTACAACTGTCATGGTCGTAGGATTTGTAAACTCGGGTATGATGAAGCTGCGCCAGGCGGTGGGCGTCATTATGGGCGCCAACATCGGTACCACGGCGACAGCCTGGATTCTCAGCCTGACCGGAATCGAGGGAGATTCCCTTGTGCTGACGCTGTTAAACCCATCGTCCTTCTCGCCGATTTTGGCGATTATCGGCGTCGTGATGATTATGTTCACAAAGAAGGACAGCCTGCGGGGCATTGGCAGCATTTTAGTGGGCTTTGCCGTGCTCATGTTTGGCATGGACGCCATGAGCGGCGCAATGGAGCCCCTGGCAGAGTCGCCGGAGTTCACCAGCATCCTGACCATGTTTGAAAATCCGCTGATGGGCGTGCTGCTGGGCGTAATTGTGACGGCGATTATCCAGAGTTCCTCGGCCTCTATTGGCATTTTGCAGGCGCTCTCCCTTTCCGGGCTGGTGACCTACGGTATGGCAATCCCCATCATCATGGGGCAGAACATCGGTACCTGCATCACGGCCCTGCTCTCCTGCATTGGGGCCAGCAAAAACGCGAAGCGGGCGGCCATGGTGCATCTCTATTTCAACTTGATTGGCTCGGTGCTGTTCCTGTCTCTCTTCTATTTGGGCAATGCGATTTTCCACTATACCTTCCTGGAGGATGTGTTGAATCCGGCCAATATCGCCATTATTCACACTGCCTTCAACGTGCTGACCACAGCGGTACTGCTGCCGTTGGGTGACAAACTGGAAAAATTAGCCACCATAACAATACGAGATAAGGAGGAGCCCAAGCCTGCCGCATTGTTGGACGAGCGGTTCCTCAATACGCCGGCCTTTGGCCTGGAGCAGTGCCGCAATCTGGCGGACAAGATGGCTGATTTGGCGGGAGAGACGCTGCGCTCCTCTCTGACGGTGGTGCAGAAATACAGCAAAACAGCCGCCGCGGAAATTGAGGCGAACGAAAAGAAGCTGGACGAGTACGAGGATGCCTTGGGCACCTATCTGGTCAAGCTTTCGGGCAAGGAGTTTAGCGATAAGGACAGCCGGGAGATTGGCAAGCTGCTGCGGGTCATCGGCGATTTTGAGCGGATTGGAGACCACGCGGTCAACATTCTGGAAAGCGCCCAGGAGATGAACAGCAAGGGGATTCACTTTTCCGAGCAGTGCGTCAAGGAACTTGACGTGATGATTCGCGCCTTGGCCCACGAGGTAGACTACACCATGAATATCTTCCATACCAGCGACGCAAAGGGCGCCGCGGAAATTGAGCCCATGGAGGAGGTTATGGACGAGCTCAAGACAGAACTGAAGGAACGGCACATCAATCGGCTGCGCAAGGGCGAATGTACCATTGAGTTGGGCTTCATCTTCTCCGATTTGGTAGGAGACATGGAGCGGGTTTCGGACCACTGCTCCAACATTGCGGCATGTGTGGCGCGGATTGAGGAAGAGGCCCTGGATATGCATAAATACGCCCATAAAGCGGCAAAGGCCGAGGGCTTTGTGGAGCGGGTGCAGGAGCTTTCGAAGGAGTATGCTCTGCCTGCGGCAGAATAGGACAGGCAGGATGGGCGCGGCGCTGGCCGCGCTCTTTTTTTACCTGCCGGTTGCGCTGAGGGCGGCAATCGTGCTATAACGGAAGGAAAGACAGAGAAAAGGGAAGGAGGAGCCATGAGACATTCACGGACGGAGATGCTGCTGGGCAAGGAGGGCATAGAGCGGCTCAGGGCGGCCAGAGTGGCCGTATTTGGCCTGGGGGGAGTGGGCTCGTATACGGCAGAGGCGCTGGCCAGGGCCGGCGTTGGGCACTTAGACCTGGTGGATAAAGACGTGGTAGAGGAATCTAACATCAACCGGCAGCTTTGCGCCCTTTCTACCACGATAGGCAGAGCAAAGGCAGCCGTCATGGCGGAGCGGTTGCGGCAAATTGATGCGTCCATTGAGGCGCGGGGCATTGAGCTGTTTTATCTGCCGGAGACGGCGAGCAAGCTGCCCTTGGAGGGCTACGACTATATTGCCGACGCAGTGGACAACGTGACGGCAAAGCTGGAGCTGGCCCAGCGGGCCTGGCGTTTGGGGATCCCCATCATCAGCTCTATGGGCACGGGCAACAAGCTGGACGCCACAAAATTTGAGGTGGCGGATATTTTCAGCACCTCCGTATGCCCCCTGGCAAAGGTCATGCGGCGAGAGCTGAGGCGGCGCGGCGTGCCGGCGCTCAAGGTGGTGTATTCCAAAGAGGAGCCGATGCGGCCCCAGGGCCCGGGCCGGGAGGCGCCGGGGAGCGTCTCCTTCGTCCCGCCCGTGGCTGGGCTGATTATGGCGGGGGAAATCATAAAAGACCTGGCCCGTGGCAAGAGATGAGCTATGGCAGCATTTTATCCGCCGCCGTAATGGGCCGCAGCACCCGGCAGGGATTGCCTACGGCGACTACGCCGGCGGGAATGTCCTTGGTGACCACGCTGCCCGCGCCGATGACAGTATTGTCGCCAATGGTGACGCCGGGCATGACCTGGACGCCTGCGCCAATCCAGACGTTATTGCCGACCCGGATGGGGTGACCAAATTCCTGGCCGGTCTGTCGCTCCGCAGCGTCCAGCGGATGGCCGGAGGTGTGAAAGCCGCAAAGCGGGCCCACCTGCACATTGTCGCCAAAGGTAACCGTGCCGGCGTCTAAAATGACGCAGCCGTGATTCATATAAAAATTTTCTCCAGTGGAAATGCCATAGCCATAGTCGCACCAGAAGGGAGGCTCAATCCAGATTTCTTTGCCATGAGGGCCGAGAAGCTGATGCAGCAGCGCAATGGCCTCCTCGGGCTGGCTATAGAGCAGCTGGTTATAGCGGCTGCATAGCCTTTTGCAGTGCTCCCGCTCTCGAGAGAGGGTATCGTCATCGTCGCAAAAGGGCAAATAGAGAAGGCCGGCCAACATCTTTTCTTTTTCAGTCATAGGGCGAGCTCCTTTCTTTTTTTCTTATTTTACCATATTTCCAGGCGGAAAACAGAGGGATAATCGAGGCCTTTCTGGGGATCCTGACAGGGAACCACAGGGAGGCGAAATAGAATGAACCCGTATAAAATTTATGTAGCGGTGGGCGTCCGCTTTGACAGAGAGGGGCGCATGACGCCGCTCTGGATTGAATGGGAGGACGGCCGGACGTACTCCATTGACGCCGTCCGGGATGTGCGGCGGGCAGCCAGCATGAAAGCGGGCGGCACGGGGCTGCGGTATCTTTGCAGCGTTGGGGGAAGGCAGAGGCATCTCTATTATGAAGGGCCGCGGTGGTTCGTCCCGGCCAAGGGCCTGGAAGAGCCATAAAAAAGAATCCCTCCCGGGGGGAAGGATTCTTTTTTTCTGCTATTCTGCCGTGGGGGCATGGGACCCTGCGGGCAGGGTATAGCCGCATTTTTCGCATACGGCGTCCGTTGCTATCTCGCCGTCGCGGACAAAAATTTCCATGATCTCGCCACATTGCGGGCAGGGGTATTCCTCGATGGAGACAGCTCTTCTCGCATCCTCGCAACCGTTCATCACACTCATGATTCGTTCCTCCTTTATAGCTCTAGTTTTTGTATAATACGGGCCAGCGCCTGACGTACCGGCGAATTTGCCGGCATCTGAACCAGGGGACGGCCATCGCAATCATAGCGGTATATGGTATCATCCTGAGGGACAATGCCGAAAAGGCGAAGGCCCTGGCGCTGGATTTCCTCCTGGGTGCCTTCGTCCAAAACGCCACCGGGAACCCGGTTGACGATGAGCCCGACAGTTTGGGGATGCAGCTGCATTTCCTCCATGAGCCGGGCAATGCGGCCTGCGGCCTGGACACCGCGACGGGAACAATCGCTAACCAGAATAGCTTTCTCCATAGAGGGGAGGATGCCGCGGCTGATATGCTCCAGCCCGGCCTCGTTATCCACCACCACATAGGGATACTGGCTCTGTAGCCTCTGCACCTGGGTCTGAACCAGGCCGTTGACAAAGCAATAGCAGCCCTGGCCCTGGGAACGCCCCATGACCATAAGGTCAAAGTCGTCAGACTCCGTAATCGTGTCCGCCAGACGCAACTCCAGCCAGGTAGCCTTGGTAAAGCCGGGCGGAATTTGAAACTGGGGCGTCGTTCCGGCCCGCTCAATCTCCTCCCGCAACTGGCCCAGGGTGGGGCCAATCTCTACGCCAAGCACCTCGTTTAGGTTGGCATTGGCATCGGCATCCACAGCCAGCACGGGCTTCTTTCCTGTTTCGCATAAATACTGAATCAGCAGAGCGCACAGCGTTGTTTTCCCTACGCCGCCCTTGCCCGCCAGCGCAATGACATGTCCCATAAGGCTCCTCCGTTTTTCATCACCTAGTATTTTTATCAACAGTTTGTTGATTCTTTATTCCGATTTCATTATACTAAATAAAAAACAGAGGGCAATGCACAGATTGCAGGATGTGTCTGGATTCTGTACACTCTGGGAAATCTGTTGAGAAAGAGGAGCATATGGAGAAAAAGCCAGACCGCCGCACCAGATACACGCGGCAGACCATACGGGACACGATGCTGCATTTGATGGAGGAAAAGCCTTTTCGCAAAATCACAGTGACAGAGCTTTGCAGGCTGGCAGAGATAAACCGGGGGACGTTTTATCTGCACTACCTAGATGCAGAGGACGTACTGGACGATATTATTGCGGAACTGCTGGGGGAGACGACCTGCGCCATAGACCATATTTTCTGCCCGCAGGGAGAATGCCGGACCTATCCCTTTTGCGAAAGAATTCACGGCAATCCCAGATACCGTCCCCTGTTTTTAGACGACTCTGTGACCGACAAGCTGCTGGAAAAGCTGGGGGAGACCAGCAAGGAGGGGTATATTACCTTTTTGATGCAGCGAAGCCGCCTGTCCTTTCAGGAGGCGGAGGCGCTCTTTTACTTTCAAATGAATGGATGCCTGGCTATCAACCGAGTTATGCTTCGAAACCAATGCCCCGACTGGCAGAGGCTTCAGCAGACCATCGACGGATTTATCCGGGCGGGGCTTGAGCGATATCTCCTGCCGGAGGAGGAGTGGACGGGGCAATAGAGGCGGACCTCCCCGCCTCTGCCTCTGCTTACGCCAGGGAGGAGAGGGCGGTGAAAAGAATGAGAATCCCCACCGAGGCGAAATCGTCCACCAAATGGGCAATGTACGATGTAATGAGATTCTTGGACTTCAGGAAGGCCAGGCTCAGAATCAGGCGGGCTCCACCGATAACCAGCAGCACGTGGAACCAGTTTTGATAGGTGGGATAGTGGAGCAGGCCGAATACGATAGCAGAGCCAATCCAGGCGATGATAAGGGCGCCCTTTTGGGTTTTGCAGCAGCGCCCAAAGACTTGGGCGAAGAACAGGAAGAAAATCAAGGTCAGCATTTCTTCCCCAAAGAGCTGGATTACGACCGTAATAATCATCTCTGCCGGGTGGGCGGCGATATTGGCATACAAGGTGTTGGCCTCTACGTTGCCTGTATGCACCAGGTATTGCATCAGCAGGGCAAGGACGAGGGAAAAGAGCAGGCTCAGGAAGCCATAGCCGATGCCGATGCCGATATCGCGGCCAGAGGGACGACGAATCAACGCCTTGAGCGTATCCCGCTGAATCAACAAAAAGGCTACCAGCGGAACCAGGGTGAATACAGCGGCGTTAATAATCCGCGAGGGCGTCCGCACCCAGGAGAGAAAGCAAAAGGACAAAATCATGACGACAAGCAGGATAACCCACTGGATTGCCGTAAGGCGGGGCAATTCGGGCAGGGAAAAGGTTTGGGGCCGAGCTTTTTTGCTCATGGAAGAGACCTCCTTGGAATAAAAATTGAAACATGCCATGCGCGCAACCTGAGCAGCTCCAGTGAGCTGACGACGGGGCGAGGGAAGCTAACATACCTGCCATGATATACAATGATTCTTTACCGCTGGCGAGGCGCTGCTTTGGGGCGAAAGAAAGGGACGCGGATACGCGGAACGAAAAGCGACTTAGCGGCCAGCAGTTAGGTGGCTGATGCACTTGCCACGCGAATCTACCATAGGAACCACCTCCCTTCATGCGGATGCTTCTTTTATGACATGATACGCAGAAATCGCAGGGATAGCTCAAAAAACAGCGTTTTTTTAGAACGAAGAAACACCGACCGCTGCGCCGGCCAAAATCTTGCATCTTGCGGATGTGAACCATTTGGTATGCTGATGATGAGAGGCCGAGGGGAATAACAGACGCCAGCGAAACGCCTCCAGCATAACGAAAAGACAGGCAAAAGCCTTGCCTGCAATGAGACGAGGCGCGTTGCAGACCATGCGGCTCCTCAGGACAGAACATTTGAGCAGGAACCTACACGACACCTGCCAGCGAAAGGATGAGCAGAAGGACCATACCTACAAGGTTGATAATGCCAATGACGTATAGGAGACCCGTATGCTTTCGAATCTCACGGAGATGGCTGGCTGTTAAGGCGGTAAAAAATTTGCAGCTCCTCTGGAGTTTTATCCTCAATGTTGGTAAATCCGCGCTTTTTGATTTCCTCTACAATTTCCAGACTGATTTTGGGTTCCATAATGATTTCCTTTTCTAAAGTCAGTGGTGATTCAACGAGTATGAAGAAAAAGAAATGAAAATCAACTGGAAGGTAAGAATGAAAAGCCCGCAGTTTTGGGTTGGCCTGGTGGGCGTGGTGTTGTCGCCAATTCTGGCCTATCTTGGCCTGGGGCTGGAGGATTTGACCACCTGGGGTAGCATAGGAGACCTGTTCGTCCAGTTCTTTACGAATCCCTATCTGATTGGCACGGTGGTGATGGCAGTGCTGTCCTTTATCGGCGTGCTGACAGACCCGACCACAAAGGGAGTAGGGGA
>DBGCIZ010000127.1:0-4829 GCA_048355355.1 Christensenellaceae bacterium
TATGCAAGAGTTCAACTCCATCAGCCAAAATCGAAAAAATATCTTTTTTATAGTCCTTAGACATGTCGGAGCAAAGTTCGCTTTGCTCCGACGTATTTTTTGTCTTCGGCAGAAAATCAGCCATCTGCCCCCTCCCTTGCTCCTCCTCTTCGTAAACAGTCCCCCTCGGCTCACCTGTTCGGTTGGAAACGCCCTCGCAACGGCTCGCTGTCGCTACCAACTTTTTGCGAGTTCGAGAGAGTTCCACTCCCGCCGCCGAAATGCTGAAAATATCTTTTTCATGTGGCTTAGACATCGCAAAATCCAGTAACCATGCGGGTTTCTGGTTTTTTTGCGTCCGCTCCAAAATTACTCGATTTTCGGCTGTTCTTTTCATCATTTGGGGAAGAACAGCTTTTGTGCTTGACTCTCCGCTTTCTCTCACTATCTGCCGCAATCGTCCAATTCCAGCAGCGACCTTCCGGTTTCCCTCGCCCGCACCAAGGACAATCTCCAGCTATCATCCAGATTGGCCTAGAGATTCGCCGTGGCGGAAAAATCCCAGTGCCCCAGCCAGTCCTGAATCTGCTTGAGCGGTACGCCGTTGGCAAGCAAGTGGAAGCGCATCTTTTTCATGCCGCGCCGCTGGATGAAGGCGGGAAATTGGGAGGTCAGGTAATCGGGCTTCATCCTCTCACCCAGCTCATCTACGAACACGAATCCGTCGTATTCATAGTTGTAGCAGTTGCCGCAGACCTGCTTGTTCAGCTCCTGCGCCGCCTTGACCTCCGCAAAGTATTCCTTGAATTTCCCTACCAGCGGCAGGGTGCGCATACTGGATTTGGTTTTTGCCGACTCCTGCTCGATGATCTGCGTTTTCCCGCCCACATTGACGGAGGTCACCGTCCGCTTGATGGTCAGCGTTCCTCGTTCAAAGTCGATGGCGTCCCACTTGAGCCCCAGCGCCTCGCCACGGCGCAAACCGTAAAAGGCGGCAACTAAAACGGGAAGCTCCAGCTTTGTGCCCTTAACCACTTCAAATAAGTGCTGAAGCTCTGCCGCATCCAGAAATACCGGCTGGAAATCGTTCTTCTTTGGTCGGTCTACCTTCATCGCCACATTCTGCGCCACCAGATCGGTTTTCATGGCGTATTTCAACGCCTGATGGATCACAGCGTGGTAGTGGATGACGGAATTGGGCTTGACCGTCCGCAGCTTTTCCGAATAAAACTGCTGGATGTGCCTTGCTTCCAAGTCCTTTAGGGTAATCGGCTTATTCCGGAAATACGGTTCAATGCTCTGCTTGACCATGTTTTCATAGGAGCCGAAGGTGGTGGGCTTCACCCTGACCTTGACGATCTCCAGCCAGCCGAGCAGATAATCGGCAAACAGCATATTGGAGCAAAGCTCGCCGATTTCTGCGGGCGGTTCAAAGGCGTTGCGGATTTTCACAAGCTCCGCTTCGGCCTTTCGTTTGTTTTCCTTTTCGGGAAGTCCAGTGGATATGTACTTAACGTGCCGCTTGTTTTTGCTGTCGTAATAGCTCAGCACGGCATACAGGTGGAGCAGAAAAACTCCACCAAATAGGCCTTCGGAATGTGGTTGACATTGTTTTTCCGGAAAGACTTGACGTGCCCCTGATTGCGCCAGTTGTTAATTGAAGTTTTACCGTAGCCGGCGATTTTGGAAACCGCCTGCGTAGTCAGAACGTCGGGATAGCCGGAGAGCAGCTCGATATCATACAGCCACAAATGCTCCCGCACGATTTTGGGAATCTGTTCCTCCATCTGGACGGTATCATCGCCTTTGCACCAGCCGACAGAGATAGGCCACGGCATCCGCCTACCTGTTGCGGTTGCAAGCGCCCTCACAGTGGCTCACTCTCACTGCCAACTTTTTGCGGGTTTCGCCCTTTCGGGGATTTGTGATATTTGCTTTCGCTTGCGTGTCTATACATCCTTAGTTTGTTCTTTCCAAAGGCAAAAAATCGCATTTCCCTTCCAATATTTGCGCAAGATTCTCGCCCGCTATAGTTAGGCGTCTTTTGCTAAAAACACAGTTTCTCCCATACGGAAAATTGACAAAAATGAGAGCCACTTTTATATCGGCAACAATTCCCATGGCGCTCCGTTTGTTGTTGACTGGCCCGCCCCTTCCCCTCTATAATGTTAGTATGGGGTTTGTATCCGCAGCCGCGGAGCCCGCCCCTGCCATATTAAGCCATCGGCTGAAAGCCGGCGCTTCCCAGAAAGGACGATGAACTATGATGTACAACCCTCAGCTAGAGACCTTTCTCTGCGTGGTCGAGTCCGGGAGCTTCAACAGGGCGGCGGAAAAGCTGTATATCTCCCCGCCGGCCGTCATTAAGCAGATTAACCTGCTGGAGGAGAGCCTGGATTTGCAGCTTTTTATCCGCACCCATCGGGGGCTGATGCTGACCAAGGCGGGCCAGTCCCTCTATCAGGACGCCAAATACATCCTTCAATACTGCAAGGACTCTGTCACCCGGGCCAGAAACGCCATGCAGGAGGGCGCCAGCCTGATTCGCATCGGAACCTCGCCCATGACGCCCGCCCAGGTGCTGGTGGAGCTTTGGCCCAAGGTGCAGAAGCACTGCCCAGATATGAAATTTCAGCTGATTCCCTTTGAAAATACGCCGGAAAATGCCCGGGAAATCCTGGCCAATCTGGGCCAGAATATTGACGTCATCGCCGGGATTTTCGACGAAACCATGCTCAGCCTCCGCCAGTGCGCCGGGCTGGAGCTCTCTCGGGAGCCCCTCTGCTGCGCCGTCTCCATTCATCACAGGCTGGCCCAGAAGGATCGCCTCACCGTCCAGGATTTATATGGGGAAAACCTGATGCTCATGCGCCGCAACTGGAGCCATTATGTGGACCTTTTGCGGGACGACCTCTGGAAAAACCACCCGCAAATCCATATCATCGATTTTGATTTTTACGATGTCGCCGCCTTCAACCAGTGCGAAAATAACAACTGCGTCCTCATGGCCATTGAAAACTGGCGGTATGTCCATCCCCTGCTGAAGATTCTTCCGGTGGACTGGGGCTACTCCATCCCCTTTGGCCTGCTCCACGCCCCCGACCCTTCGCCCGGGGTGCAGCAATTTCTCGATGCCGTGGTCAAGGCCGCCGCTTCCTGAGCCGTGCAAAAAAACGCCCTCGAAGGGCGTTTTTTCTCGTTCTCAGCGCTTCGTCAGCGCAAAATATTCCCCCTCCTCCATGGGAATCACCACGTCAAAGGACGGCTCCTCCTGTACAGTTTTTGAAATCGTGTCCCCCGTGCTCCATAGCTTCCATTCCTCCCCATACTGCAATAGCTGCGCAGAAAAGAAGTAGGTTCTCCCATCCATCTCCAATAGGGCCGTATACTCTGCTGCATCCTGGGCGCCGTATACAGCCTTTCTGTCCTCCAGAATGTCCTTCGTAAGGTCGTATGCCTCTCCATCCCAGGCATCCAGGTGGACAATGGAGAGGGCTTCCCAGTCCAGATTCTGAATGGTTTCCAGCAGCTCCTCTCTGCTGGCCCCTGTGTCGAGGGGCTTTTGGTCTAAAAAGCCTATGGCAAAGCGCTCTATCTCGCTTAAAATGTCCTCCTGTCGCTGCTCCGCCGTCAAGGGCTGCGCCACCGGCGTCCTCAGAATTGCCTCCAGCGTTTCCGGGTCATAGCCCGCCACTGCTTCCTCCATGGTGAAGCAGCTTGCCATTGCGTCCCTGTCCCTCTCTGCGGCCGCCTGCACATACGCCCGGATGGTTTCCTCCGGGGAACGGCCAGCCCTCTGGGGCGCAGCTGCGCAGGCCGAAAAGCTCAGCAGGCATACCGCCAGCAGGCTCATGGCCCAGATGCGCATTTTCATATGCTCCCTCTCCCTTCGATGTTCTCTCCCTGGCTTTATCATACCATGGCAGGAACCGCTCTTGCTGTAACAATGCTGTAAAAAAACGCCGCTCCTGCTCTCTGGCTCTCAGTCCACCTTGGGCAACTCCTTCAGCCTTTTGCGCACCTCCCGGTAGGGAGCCGGGATTTTCTCCAACGGCATCTCCCGCGGGACGTCCGTTGTGCCTGCGGCCCGGGCCGTCTCGTAATACCAGCATTTAAACTCCAACAGCTCCAGCGCCTTCTCCAAAACTGCCATCTTTTTTTTGACTGCCTCGCGCTGCTCCTGAATCAGCTCCAGCCGCGGTCCAATGGTTCCGTCCCCCTCCATGGCCATCTGAATATAGCGGCGGATTTCTGACCCGTCGCCTTCCTGCGCTGCATCATCTTCAGCCATTCAAAGTCCTCCTGCTCAAAAAAACGGGCACCCTTCCGGGTACGCTTCGCAACGGGCCACAGCCTCTCCTTATGGTAATATACGCAGGGTTGACGGCGCTATGCCCAGCAGCCCTGCCATCTCTCCAATAGTGTAAGTCATCGCAACCTCCCGCAGACATTTTTCGCCTGCATTTCATCCTTCCCGCCCGGCAAACAAAGGCGGGGCTCCTGCCTTTGGAAAGCCCCGCCTGCCCTCTGCTATTTCAGCTTTGCGCCGTCCCGGAAGGCGTCGCCAACCTTTTTCCCCAGGCCGATATAGGTGTGGTTCACCGGGTCAAAGGTAATGGGCTTCAGCTTAGCCGGGTCGATTTTCCCCGTCTCGCCCAAAACGGACTCGTCTGCGCAGACGTTGACAATCTCGCCCACCATGCGGCAGGTTTCCGGGTCGTAGCTGACCAGCCTGCACTCCAGCGCCATGGGCAGCTCCTCGATGAGGGGCGCGTCCACCGTCTCGCTTTTGACGGTGTGGAACCCGGCCCTGGCCACCTTGTCCGGCACGTCGTTGCCCGAGACGATGC
>DBGCIZ010000128.1:0-2042 GCA_048355355.1 Christensenellaceae bacterium
GGCATACCAGACCATGGCCACGCCAAACCGGGGCGCCAGAGTAACAGAGAGAATGACCCGGATGCCCAGGTTGACCAGGTTGGCAATGGTAAACAGCTTCATATCTCCCGCGCCGCGCAGGACGCCATCCACGGCCATTTTGAAGCCAATGAGGCAGAAAAACCACCCCATAAAGGCCATATAGTCCTGCCCGGTGGAGAGGGCGACGGCGGTGCCATCCTCGCCGAGAAACAGGGAGATAATGGGCCCGCAGAAGCATTCGACAACCACGCCGATAGCAATGGCGCAGACAGCCACCATCCAATTCGCTACGCGATACCCCTCGGGCACCCGCTCAGGCTTGCCAGCGCCCATGTTTTGCGCCGTATAGGAGGAAAGGGCGTTGCCGATACCCAGCATGGGGACAATGCAGATGGATTCAATCCGCATGCCTGCCGAGAAGCCGGCAAGGGTTTCAGAGCCAAAGCCGTTGACCACAGACTGGACCAGCATCATGCCAATGGAGACGGTGGATTGCTGCAAGATAGAGGGCAGGGCGATTTTGGTCATGGTGACCAGCTCGCCTCGGGAGAAGGCGCTGGTTCGGCCACATTTCAGAGACCGCAGCTCCCGCAGAAATACGGCAAAGGAGAGAGCCGCCGAAATCCCCTGGGCAATGAGGGTGGCCCAGGCTACGCCGCTGACCCCCATCTGAAACTGCGTGACGAAAAGCAGGTCCAGCCCAATGTTGAAGAGGGAGGAGAAGATGAGAAAATAGAGGGGAATCCGGGACTTTCCCAAAGCGTTGAACATGGAGGAAAGCACGTTGTACATAAACAGGAAGGGAAGGCCCAAAAAGTAAATCTGCAAATACTCCGTCGCCATATCCAGCACATTGGCGGGAGTGTTGAGCAGGCGCATAATCCCCCTGCTGAACCCGAGGCCTACGCCGCCCAAAACGATGCTGACCGCCAGAAAGGATAGCAGAGCCGTGGAGACGGCCAGCTTCATAGAGGAATACGCCCGGGCGCCGAAATACCGGCTGACAACAACCGAGGCGCCAATGCCGCCACCCATGGCAATACAGATAAAAATGTTGGTGAGGGAATAGGAGGCGCCAACAGCGGCCAAAGCCTCTTCGCTGACAAACCGGCCCACAATGGCGGAATCGGCCATGGTATAGGTCTGCTGAAACAGATTCCCGATGATAATGGGCAGCGCAAAGAGCAGCAGGGCGCGCAGGGGCTTTTGGGTAGTCAAATAATCGCTGTTCATGGCAGGGGCTCCTCCTTAAAATCGGGATGCCTGCGCATACATAAATCCATAAACTCGCAGGCGCAGTGACGGGACGGCTCGGCCCTCCTGGCAGGCGGCTGGGAAAGAGGCTGCAGCGCCTGGCTCAGCAGGGCGTCCAGATGCTGCCGGTCTACCTGATAGTGAACCTGATAGCCAACCTTGACGCCATGGACAAGCTGGCACCGCTTTAAAACCCCCATATGCTGCGATACGGCAGATTCGCTGATGTGCAGCTTTTTTGAAAGAGCGCGGACGCAATAGGGGTGCTGCAAAAGCAGGCATAAGAGCCGATAGCGCGTCGGCTCGGTGATAGCATGAAGAGTTTCAATAGCCTCCAACTCTCGTCCTCCCATCATTTGATTAAGCAGATGCTAAAATAAAATATAGCGAAGCAGCCCGCCATTGTCAATAGCAGTCCTGGCAGCGAGGGGAAGGCCAGGGATTTTTCGGCTCATGTCTCCCGCGTGGAGAGCATAAGATGAATTATGGAGGAGAGCCATGGCAAAGCAGAGACGAAAAAAGCGGGAATTTGCTGTGACGCCGGAGGTAATGGCCAACGGCGTCAATGTATGCGTATATACCAATACGGGCATGAGTCTGCAAAACTATCAACGAATCAGGACCTATACGGACGAGGTTCTGGCAGTGGAGACGGAGATTGGCGTCATTACCTTTGCCGGAAAAAATTTCAGCATCTGTGAAATGACGGAGACCTTTCTCACTATGACGGGCACGATTCTCTCGATTACCTATGAGGAACAGGAATA
>DBGCIZ010000129.1:0-3983 GCA_048355355.1 Christensenellaceae bacterium
GGGACGATGCGGAACCGTCCCCCTTAGCCCCTTGCGAAAAAATCCCTCTTCTCTTTTTTCTCCAGCAATCCCTTCCCCTCCGCCAACTTTCCTGCACCTCGCGCCTGCAACGCAGAGAGCCCGACCAAACCCACCTTGCCTTTCCACTTCAAATCATGCGGCTCTGCCTGTCCCTCCTTCCCATAAGGGGGGCAGGGGGAACAAAGAAGAAAAGGGGGCAATGCCTTAGCCCCTTGCGAAAAATCGCACTTTTCTTTTTTTGCCGAACGAGCCTTCCCATCTTCCAGATGTTCTGGCGCTCCCCACCATTCTAAGCCATTATCGCTACCGACCTCGCAGCGTCCTCACCCCGGCAGCGCTTCGCGCCCACGCTGCCCCGAAAGGATGGCGCTTTGTTGCAAATTCAAATCCGTCTCTGGCCCGAAAGACAGTCCGCCGGGCTTTTTTGTTTGTCCGGAAAAACTTTTTTTCAAAAATTGTGTCTCTTTTTACGGCAGACTACAATATCTTGTATACATAAAATTTCCATAAAAAATTTTTAAAAAAGGGGGGCAGGAATCACAGTTTTGTGGTAGAATTGTATATGACGTGGAGCAAAGTGTGGAATTGTGGGGGAAGAAGATGCTCCAAGGTGAGATTGTGAGGGGAAAGGGCTATGCTAATCGGCGAATACTCCCATAATCTGGACGCCAAAGGCAGGGTGTTCATGCCCGCTAAGTTCAGGGAAGAGCTGGGGGAAAAGTTCATAGCAAGCAGAGGCATTGGAAAATGCCTGTTTGTGTTTTCAGAGGAAAGCTGGAGCGAGTTCACCGGCAAGCTGAAAACCATCCCCATTACAGACCAGAAGGCCCAGGTTTTTCTCCGCATGCTCTTCGCCTCGGCAACAGAGTGTGAGCCGGATAAGCAGGGGAGAATCCTGCTGCCCGCCAGGTTGCGGGAATACGCCGGCATGGATAAGGAAGTGGTGGCCATCGGCGTGATGAGCCGCGTGGAGCTCTGGAGCAAGGAGGCTTGGGATGACTACAACGCCGCCGCTTCAGACGACTATGAGGAGACGCTGGCAAAGCTGGCGGAGCTGGGCATATGACGGGCCACGTAAGCGTCCTCTACGAGGAGAGCCTGAAGGCGCTGCTGCCGGCGGAGGGCAAGGTCATGGTGGATGGCACCCTGGGCGGCGGCGGCCATACAGAGGGCCTGCTGCGGGCAGGATGCAGGGTTGTGGGCATTGACAAGGATACCGCAGCCATTGAGCGGTGCCGGGAAAGGCTGGCCCCCTTTGGGGAGCGGATTTCCCTGGTGAAGGACGATTTTAAGCACATCAAAGCGGTGTTAGACCGCTTGGGCATAGAGAAAATAGACGGCGCCCTGCTGGATTTGGGCGTGTCGTCCTATCAGCTGGACGAGGGGGAGCGAGGCTTCTCCTATTCCAAGGAGGCCCCTCTGGACATGCGCATGGACCGGGAAAGCGGCCTCAGCGCCTATGATGTGGTCAACGGATATTCCGCTTCAGAGCTGAGGAGGATTATCTTTACCTACGGCGAGGATAAATTCGCGGGAAGAATCGCCGCGGCTATGGTGCGGAACCGCCCCATAGAGACGACGACAGAGCTGTCCGAGATTATCAAGGCGGCGATTCCCGCGGCAAAGCGGAGGACGGGGGGACACCCCGCCAAGCGGACCTTTCAGGCTATCCGCATTGAGGTCAACGGCGAGCTGGAGGGGCTGGAGCAGGCCCTTCAGGATTATATCGACGTTCTGGCCCCGGGGGGAAGGCTGGCGGTCATCACCTTCCATTCTCTGGAGGATAGGGCCGTGAAGCAGACCTTCAGGACGGCGGAAAACCCCTGTACCTGCCCGCCGGACTATCCCCAGTGCGTCTGCGGCAAAAAGCCAAAGGGGCGGCTGGTGAACCGGAAGCCCATTTTGCCGGGGGAGGCGGAGCTGGCGCACAATCCGCGCTCTCGCAGCGCAAAGCTGCGGATTTTTGAAAAGATTTGAAGATGCCTGTTTTTGGGAGAAGACTGGCTGAAGGAGCAAAGCATGACGGCGACGAACAGCGCCCTGAAACGGCGCGCAGAGTGGGAACAGAGCGAGCCCCCGGCATGGGAGGCCATCGCCACCGAATGGGACGAATGGCCCGAAAGGGAGCAGGCAGAGGCCAGCGGCAGAAGGCTGCGGGCCCGGGCGCCTCTCCAGCCGGCAAAGACAAGCCCGGCAGGGCGTCCGCGGCTTTTCAGCGCGGGGCTTAGGATTTTTAGAAAGATTTGAAGATGCCTGTTTTTGGGAGAAGACTGGCTGAAGGAGTAGAGCATGGCAGCGATGAACAGCGCCTTTGAAAGGCACGCGGAAAGAGAACGGCAATCGTCCCCAGAGTGGGAGGTTTTGGCGACGGAATGGGATGTCCGTCCCTCGAGAGCCCAGGCGGAGGAGACTGGCCGCCGCAGGACGGTGGAAATTGTAGAGCAGTTCCACCCAGAGCAGATTAAAAACAGGAGGCGAGCCCTGGCATACAGCCTGGTGGCGGTGTTTATCTTTGCCGCGGCCTCCCTGGTGGTTTCGGGCTATGCCTCGATTTCTGAGGTGAATCTGGACAACCTGACCCTCCAGGCGCAGGTGGATGAGTTGAGCGAGGAGGTAGAGGCCCGCTCGGTAGAACTGGCTTCTAAGACGGATTTAGTCAGCATACAATCAATTGCGAAGGAAGAGCTGAATATGGACTTCCCCGATAATTCCCAGGTGCGCTATATTGCCCTGGAGGCGCCTGTGGTCCAGGAGACGGAAAAAGGGCCGGTGGAGGCGCCGGGCTTTTTCGAGGCTCTCTGGGAGGGGATTACGGATTTGTTTCGCTAAGGAGCGCTGACGTTGGCTAATACGAATTTTGTAAACAAAAAACGTCTGCAATGGATGTACCGCATTGGGCTGGTGCTCATCGGCATTCTGATCGTCAAGCTGTTTTGGGTGATGGTCATCGATGCGCCGGAGCTGCAGGCCAAGGCAGAATCCCAGTGGACGAGGGAGCTGGCAGTGACGGCTCAGCGGGGCGATATTTTAGACGCCAACGGCGAGGTTCTCGCCAGAAGCGCTACGTCCCAGAGCGTCCTCCTGCGGCCCAACGATATTGACGACCCCGGCGAGGTAGCCGGGATTTTGGCGCCTATTCTGGAAATGGATGAGCAGGATATTTACGACCTTGCCTCAGACAAGAGCAGAATCGAGGTCTGGCTCAAGCGGCATATTACCACAGAGCAGGCCACGGCCATCGAGCAGGCCAATCTAGATGGGGTGGACTTTTTCAGCGATACCCAGCGGTATTATATGTACGGCGAATTTGCCTCCCAGGTGCTGGGCTACACCAACGCAGACGGGGAGGGCCAGGATGGCCTGGAAAAGGAGTTTGAAAAATACCTGGCCGGCTATGACGGCATGATGCTGGCCTATGTGGACGCCAACTCCCGCACCATCGAAGGGTCGGAGCAGATGTACATTGAGCCCCAGGATGGGCTCAACGTGGTCACGACCCTGGACGCCCGCATTCAGAGCTTTGCGGAGACGGCCGCCCGGGAGGCCATGGAGCAGAACGATGCCCAGGGCGTGGTGGCCATCGTCATGGACCCCCAGGATGCAAGCATTCTGGCCATGGTCAACTATCCTGAGCTGGATTTGAATAATATCGATAGGAGCGACAGCGAAGCCCTGGCGGAGCTTTCCCGCAACAGGGCCATTACGGACGCCTACGAGCCCGGCTCTACCTTCAAAATACTGACCACGGCGGCCGCGCTGGATAGTGGCGCCGCCACTTTGGATACGCACTATACCTGCACCGGCGCAAAGCTGGTGGACGGGGAAAAAATCAGCTGCTGGCGCATCGGCAACCCCCATGGGGACCAGGATTTGACCACAGCGGTGGAAAACTCCTGCAACCCGGCCTTTATGGAGATGGCCCTCGCCATGGGGACGGAGACCTTTTACGAATACATGCGCAA
>DBGCIZ010000130.1:0-7319 GCA_048355355.1 Christensenellaceae bacterium
CGTGATCAACGAGCTGATTCAGAAGGGGGCTGCGCTGCTGGGCAGCGCCATCAACCTGGCAGTCAATCCGTCTATCGATAAGGAATATATTCGCGACCTGTCGGAGTGATAATTGGGCGTTCCTCGGAATACAGTGAAACAGGAGGAATGCCACATGAGAAAAAAAGTGATTTTTACCGTCGGCGTCGTTGTAATCCTGCTGATGGTCTGCCTGGGGCAGAGCTTTGCCAACGGGGCGGCAGGGGGGATGTTTATCCTTTATCCTACCACAGAGGAGCCTGCTTTGCAGGCCGGGGCGGAGACACTGGAGCTGCTGCTGGTGCCGGAGGAGGAAGCGGACGAAACGGGGCAGGAAGCCCAGGAGGCGACAGCAGACGGAAACATTTCGGATTTTTTAATCCCGGAGACAGACCATGGTGAGGACAATCTTGCCGAGCAGGATGGAGAAATTGAGCCCACCAGGACGGAGTTTTCCGTCTCGGGAAAGCCAAATGTTCTGATTTATCATACGCATACTACGGAGGCATACCGCCAGGAAGGGGATTACACCTATGAGGAGACGGGGGAATCCCGGACGGAGGAGACGGATAAGAATATCGTGCAGGTAGGCGAGGATTTAAAGGCGGAGCTGGAGGCCCTGGGCTTTAACGTCATTCACGACACTACAGACCACGAGCCCCCTAAGCTGGCCACAGCCTACAGCAGGTCGGAGGAGACCATGCAGGCCTATCGGGAAAAATATCCCGATATGGATTTATATATTGACGTGCATCGGGACGCCGCCAATGTGGAGGAAAATCAGGACGATGTGGTCGTCATCGATGGCAAGCGGTGCGCCAGGCTGATGTTTGTGGTAGGTAAGGGAGAAAAATACGACGAAAAGCCGGATTTTGAATCTAACTATGCCCTTGCCAGCGCCATTTCAGAGCAGCTGGAGGCCATTCAGAGCGGCTTTACCAGGGATATCCGTGTGAAAACAGGGCGCTATAATCAGCATATTAGCGACATGTGCCTGCTGGTAGAGGTGGGGCACAATGCCAATACGCTGGAGGAGGCGGAAAATTCCATGCCCTATCTGGCCCAGGCCATTGGCAATACGGTGAAAATTAAAGAGTCATAGGCCATTGCCTCCGCTGATGGCGGAGGCTTTCTCTTTCTTTGCGTTGGGGAAAAAATATGATATAATCAATAATAGTACATATGGGCCGCCCCAATGGCCCGCTTACAGAGGAGGAAAAAGCAATGACGAAACTGCGCCCAGAGACCCCAGAGGCAAGGAATTTTGCCGCCGACACGGCCCTGGAATACAACACAACGCCGCCAAGCCAGCAGGAAAAGCGGCTGGCCATTTTAAAGAAGCTGCTGGGCAGTGTGGACGAAGAGGGAAGGCTGGTGATCGAATCGCCCTTTCAATGCGACTTTGGCTACAACATCTATATTGGAAAGAACTTTTTTTCCAATCATAATTTACAGATTCACGACCATCACGAGGTTCGCATTGGGGACAACACCATGATTGGCCCTAACTGCACCATCTGCACCATTGGGCACCCGATTCACCCCAGGCTGCGGATGGAAAAGCCCAGATACATTGCGCCGGTGACCATTGGCAGCAATGTGTGGATTGGCGCCAACGTAGTGATTTTGCCCGGCGTCACCATTGGAGACGGGGCCATGATTGCGGCGAACAGCATGGTCAACAAGGACGTGCCACCCATGGTGGTGGCGGGAGGGACACCCTGTCGCGTCATTCGGGAAATTACGGACGCGGATTACAATATCGACTTTGAGGAAAGCTGAAACGGATGGACGAGAGAGAGAAGCCAATTGGCTTTTTTGACTCCGGCGTGGGAGGACTGAGCGTGCTGCTCCACGCAGTGAAGGAGCTGAAAAACGAAAACTTTATCTATTATGGGGACGATAAAAACGCCCCCTATGGCGAGAAGAGCGAGGAGGAGATTAAGGAGCTGACCATTCAGTGCGGCCAGTTCCTCTACGGTAAGGGCGTAAAGGCCATCGTTATGGCCTGCAACACGGCCACCAGCATCGCCGTCCAGCGGATGCGGGAGATTTTTCAGATTCCCGTCGTCAGTATTGAGCCGGCGGTCAAGCCGGCCTGCGAGGCAAATGCCCAGGGGAAAATCCTCGTCATGGCTACGCCGGCCACCATTTTGCAAAAGAGATATAACAATCTGGTAGACCGGCTGGGCTGTCGGGACAGAGTCGTCAATTTGCCCTGCGATGGCCTTGCCCAGCTGCTGGAATCCGGCGATTTTGCCCAGCCCGCCATTGAAGACTATCTGCGCCGCAAGTTTGCCCCCATTGAAGGGGAGACCATTGCCGGCATCGTCATAGGCTGCACCCATTATTCCTTCATCACCGGGAAAATCCAGGCGGTAGCTCAGGAGCTGTTTCAGGGGGACTGCGCCATTTATGACGGCATGTATGGTATGGTGCGGCAGTTAGGCGTGGTTCTGCGGGAAAACGGATTGGATTCCCCTGGGCCTGGCGGCGAAATCTCGCTCTATTCCTCTGGAGGAGACAGGATGATTCGGATTTTTGAAAAGGTTATCCGTCAAAACAGAGGCTGAGGAAAAGGCAGGCAGGGGAGTGCCTGCTTTTTTGCTGTAAATAGAAGGAAATGGAGGCGTTCGCCTCGAATTGATTAACGAATAGATGAGGAGGAGCCCTATGGCCAGGGAGGAAAAAAAGGATTTTAACGCCATGCTGCGGGAGGATCGCGGCATGCCGCGCGTGCAAAGGGTGGAGGACGAACGGACCATCGCTCGATATGGCGGCAGCAGGATGCTCTTTGCCCCGCCCCTTGCCTATGACAAGGCTATGCGGCAGGTGCCCTGGGGCCGGGTGACGACAGCGGGAGAAATCCGGGCCTTTTTGGCGGCAGAGAATGGGGCGGATTTTACCGAGCCGCTCACTGCGGGCGCGTTTATCTCCATTGCAGCCTGGGCCAGCTATCAGCGGAAGGAAGACGAAACGCCCTATTGGCGGACGCTAAAGGCCGGGGGAGAGCTGAACCCAAAATATCCCGGCGGAATAGAGGCCCAGCGTCAAAGGCTGGAGGCTGAGGGCCACGCCATTGCGGAGCGTGGCAGGAAGGTCAAACGCTATTTTGTAGAAAACTACGAGGCAGCTCTTTGGAGCTGGCTACGAGAGGAAAAGGATTCATAAAAAATCTGGAGGTTATGAAACATGTCTTTTCACTATTTTATCCCAACGCGCATTTTATTTGGAGCGGGGCAGCTGAAAAAGCTGCATGAGCAGGAGCTGCCGGGGAAAAAGGCGCTGATTGTCATCTCTTCTGGCAAATCGGTGCGGGAAAATGGCTATCTTGCCACCCTGGAGGATCAGCTCCGCCAGGCCAAGGTCGACTATGCAGTGTTCGACGAGATTTTGCCCAACCCGACGAAGGACAATGTGATGAACGGCGCGGCATGCGCCAAAGCCAACGGCTGCGATTTTGTCATCGGTTTGGGCGGCGGCAGCAGCATTGACGCGGCAAAATCCATCGCGCTGATGGCGGTAAACGAGGGAGACTACTGGGATTATATCGACGCGGGCTCCGGCAAGGGCAAAGCACCGGCAAAAGACCCGCTGCCCATCGTGGCGATTACCACGACAGCCGGCACGGGCACAGAGGCAGACCCCTGGACGGTGGTCACTAAGACGGATACCTGCGAAAAAATCGGCTGGGGCTATGACAAGACCTTCCCCACGCTGGCCATCGTAGACCCGGAGCTGATGGAGACCGTTCCGCCCAGGCTGACCGCATACCAGGGCTTTGATGCGCTGTTTCACAGCACGGAGGCCTACATCTCCTGCAAGGCTAACATGATGAGCGATATGTTTGCCCGCCGGGCCATTGAGCTGATTGGCAGGAGCCTGGTGCGGGCAGTAAAGGACGGCGGGGATAAGGAGGCGCGGGCTGACGTTGCTCTGGCAAACACGCTCTCGGGCATTGTCATGTGCGTCGGCTCCACTACCTCAGAGCACTCTCTGGAGCATGCCCTCTCTGCCTTCCACCATGAGCTGCCCCATGGCGCAGGGCTGATTATGATTAGCAAGGCATACTATGCCCATTTTGCCAAGGCCGGGGTCTGCGACGAAAAAATGGTGGACATGGCCCGGGCACTGGGGATGGAGAACGCCTCTAAGCCCATGGACTTTGTGGAGCAGTTGGGCAAGCTGCAGGAGGCCTGCGGCGTAGCAGACCTGAAGATGTCTGACTATGGCATCCGGCAGGAGGAACTGCGCAAATATGCAGTCAATGCAAAGGATACTATGGGCGGCCTGTTTGAGGCTGACCCGTGCCCGCTTTCCGAGGATGATTGCGTAGCCATTTACGAGGCTTCCTACCGCTAAAAGGCAAACGAAAGGCCCCCTTCGGCAAGAGAAGGGGGCTTTTTTATGGGCGCAATGTCATTTTCTCTGCCCAAGGCAGAAATCGAGCCAAATCGGCTGGGGAGAAGGGCCGGCCGTGGCCAGGGTAGAGCACCTTTGGAGAAAGACGAAGAATGGCCTGCCAGAAGGAGCAGAAATCCCCGGGATTCTCTATCAAAATGGGAATGCGGCGCTGGCTGGGGAAGCCATTCATGGCCGCGTCGCCACAAAATAGAAGCCCATCGCTCAACAGAGAAATGGAGCAGGCGGTGTGCCCTGGAGTGAGAAGAATGCGGCAGCGAAGCGCGACCTCCAGAGCAGACAGGGTATCGCTGCGGACGGGAAGCAGCCGGCAGGAGGGGTTCGCCTCTAAGAGCTGGCGCAAAAGACCGGCGTGGTCGGCATGGGCGTGGGTTAAAAAGACGAAGTCCACGTGCCGGGGAGAAAGGCCATGTCTGCCGAGGGCCCGCAAAAAGGCGGGATAGCTGCCGGGCCGTCCAGTATCGATTAAAATATAGCCGGCAGAATTTTTCAGCAGATAGCGGTTGACAGTGAGCCCGCCCAGGAAAAGCGGCCTTGCCATAGCCCGCATCCCCTAAAGCATCAGAAGAACGAGAAAGGAGCAAAGACTGACGGCAGCATGGGAGATGGTGGTGAGCCAGAGGTTGCCGGTCTTTGCGTAAACATAGCTATAGAGCAGATTGCTGAAAAGGACGATGGCAAAGTCATAGACCATGACGGAGAGCTCGCCGCTGTTGACATGCCCCAGAGAATAGCAGAGAGCCGCCAACACCAAAGCGGCCCGGGAGGGCATCAGAGCACCCAGCTGCCTTTGGAAAAAGCCACGCCAGGCCAGCTCTTCCCCAAAGGCCATGATGATGATTTGTAGGGCAGAGAGAATGGTGCCGTTGGAGAGAAATTGGAGGGAATTTTTCAGCGCCATGGCGTCGGAATAGGCGGGGAAGAAGGCGTGGGCCAAAAGGAGCAGGCCAATTTGAACCGCAATAGGCGCAAGAAAGGCCAACAGCACGGCGCGCCGGCTCAAATAGGCGCCCACAGGGGCAAAGTCCAGTCCACAGTCGGCAAAGGAGGCCCGCTCCTGGATTTTCCAGACGAAAAACATGGCTACGCCCAATAAAAAGGCAATCCACGAGGGCGCAAGACCAAACAGCTGCAAAAGGGAGAGAAGGGCCATAGCGCAGACTACGCAAAGGGCCAGTGGTTTTTGATAGGTCATAGAATGCCTCCCGGTTTCCATCGTTTCTATTCATCATACCATAGGATAGCCTTTGAGAACAGAAAAATCAGAAAAGTGTGTATTTTTATACAAAACAGCCTGTTTTGACGAATTGACAGCGCCACGCCGGTTGGTAAGATAAAATGGAACGGATACCACAAGGGGAGAACGAGCATGGAGGCACGGATGACGGAGGGGCCACCGTTAAGGCTACTGCTCCGATTTATATTGCCGATTATGGCGGCGCTGATTTTTCAGCAGTTATATAATATAGTAGACGGTCTGATTGTGGGACAGCTGCTGGGGATGGAAGCTTTCGCGGCAGTGGGTAGTACGGGGACTGCAATGTATTTGACGCTGGGGACCTTTGAGGGCCTGTGCACGGGTTTTTCGATTGTCACAGCCACCAGGCTTGGCGCCAAGGATGACAAAGGTGTAGGGCGTAGCTATACAGTTGGTATGGTGTTGACGCTCATGTTGTCAATCATTTCGGCAATAGGTCTTTCTTTGGCGACCCGACCTTTGCTACATTTGACCCAGACGCCAGAGGAAATCTTTGAATGGGCCGCAGAATATCTGACGGTTATTTACGCTGGCACACCAATTGTTGGACTTTATTCTTTTTTCACGAATTCCATGCGAGCTGTAGGGGACAGCCGGACGCCGTTACTTTTGCTGATACTGGCTTGTGTGCTTAATATTGGGCTGGATTATGCCTTTATTGCCCTGTTTCATATGGGCGTAGGTGGCGCGGCTTACGCTACCATAGCGGCCCAACTGATTGCAGCATTGCTTTGCCTTGCAATTATTAAAAAGAAATTTCGCCTCCTACAGATGACGAGAGCCGCTCTACCTTTGCAGAGAGAGGATTGCACCGAGCTATTTCGTATGGGGTTGCCTATGTTTCTGCAAAATGCAGTGGTTGGCGTAGGAAGTATGATTGTGCAGTATGCAGTGAATTTGATGGGCGTAATCGTCGTTGCTGCCTGTACCGCAGGCAACAAAATCAGCAGTGTGATTGTGCAGGCTGTATTGACTGCCTTTGGGACTGGGATGGCCCCCTATGTTGCTCAAAATGTAGGGGCTAGGCGGATGGACCGCGTGCGGGAAGGTGTTCGAAAATGCCTTGGAGTTTCCATCGTTGTAGCTGTATTTTTTGGCGCAATCATGATATTGTTTGGTGGTACGTTAACCAGCATTTTTGTCGGAGAGACGAACCCGGAGGTCACGGAAAAGGCACACCAATATCTGGCCTATATGGGATGGAGCTTTTGGATTCTGTCCGCACTGTTTATCTTTCGTAATGCGCTACAAGGCCTGGGAAACGCACGCATTCCAATGTTATCTGGCACAATGGAGCTGGTTGGCCGGGCAGTAGCTACATTGGTATTGCAAAATATGATAGCTTTTACCGGTGTATGTCTGGCTACACCTCTTGGATGGCTGATCGCAACCATTCCTCTGGCAATTTCCTACCTTCGAACGGCAAGACGGGTGGAAAACAAGCTGGAGAGGAATTTGTAACATCAATTTCCATTTAAAGAGACATACTTCTCTGATGATCACCAATTTATCCTATTATGAAAAACAGGAGGAGAACTCCTCTATTGGAAGCAGAAAAGGAGGCGTTGAAACGGTGACTGCCACGCGAGACATGACCACCGGCAATACGGGAAGGCATATC
>DBGCIZ010000131.1:0-7334 GCA_048355355.1 Christensenellaceae bacterium
AGGTTCTCGCAAAGGTCAAATGGTGCAGATAGTGATCCTTCCCTCCTTTTACGACAAAAGCATTCTCTAAAACGACTTCCCCTGCGCCCAGCTTCTCCAGCAGGGCTCGGGCCTCCGTCTCTGCCTCCTCCAGGCTGATAGACGGCTCCCCATTTGCCGGCTCTTCTCCTACTCTCTCATCTATATTCCTGTCAAAGGACATGGCGCTCCTGCCAGGGATATCGTCAATATTATTATCGACGTATATCTGTGCCAGCGCCCCGTCTACTTCCGCGCATGCCTCAAAGAGAATGTTCCCGTATTCATCCTCCTCAAAGCCTACCGTAACCTTCTCGCCCACGTTATCCTCCGGTGCAGCAGCCAGCCTTTCTTCCGCCGCCTTTACCTCTTGCTCCATATTGGCAATCTGATCCTCCAGCGGCTCCCCCGGGTCGATGACAGAGGGGTCTCCCTGAATCATTTTTTCTAGCGTCTGTTTCGCGTAAATTAAGGCGTCCTCATAATCCTCCTTTGTATATTCTTCATATTTATAAAGCTCTCGATCTCCAAAAAAGACCTCTGTAAATTTTTCCAGTTCCTCCTGGGTGAAAGCCCGGGAGCGAATGTGATAGAGGGGAATGCTGTCCGTCTCTGGCGTCACAATTTTTGCATCCACTGTCACCGTAAAATTCTTACGGGAAAACTCGTCCTGCCACCGTTCCTCTGTCGCCGGGTTCTCCCCCGGCTGGGCAGAGGCTACAATGGCGCTCTCCAGCGCTCCGTCATTTTTGTTGACGACGATTTCCTTCTCCGGCGTTGGCTGGCACGCTCCTAATAAAAACGCTCCCAGCATTACGATTCCGCAAATACCGCTTAGCTTCTTTTTTTTCATCGTGCTTCTCCTCTCCCAAGTGGGGCAGGCGTTGCCTGCCCCGGTACTTTGCCCTTATTGTACGCCGTAATTCCCCTTAATATATACCTTGTAGGAATTGCTGTTTCCCCACTTCATCTTAAAGGCATCGCCTTTATCGTGGCTTTTTGCATGGTCTGTAAACTTGGCGCTCACCGTCCTGCCGCTGGCCACAGTCATTAAGTTTGAAACCTGCTGAGTATGACCGGAGCAGTACATTCTGCTGACAATGGTCGCCTTTGTTCCGGACTCGTGGCTCCCCTTATAAGCATGCTTATTTCTGTCGATGGCCCCTGTCGTTCCATCTCCTTTGGATACTGTGGTTTGAGACCAGATAACCCCCTGACTCCCGCTCTTTGCCGCTATTATTCCTTTGTAATTCTGATTAGAAGCTGCCGTTGCAATTCCACTCATAGCAAAAATCATCACTACAATCAATGCGCACACCAATATTTTCCTTTTCATAAGTTTCCTCCTGTTGTTTTGAATGTTTGCGCTATTTGCGCTTGAACCATAAACGTGTTACAATAGGAGCGGTCCTTGTTCATTGCATCATCGGGGCAACCCGATTGCTGAGCTCCCAACTCATAATGTACAAGGACTTTTTTACTTATCCATGGGACTCCCTCCCTTCTTTATCCAATCAATAAAACTCACATCGAAAAATTCCTGAATTTGTTAAATTAATTCTAACACATCCAGGATATTTTTTCAAGTAATATTTGTCTTATTTTGTTTAATTTTTTCATTATTAGCTTTTATCAATTTTTCAAGGTAATTTGCTCCTAATACATATAAAATCGGTCAAAATTAGAGCCATCTATAGCATTGACTGTGACAAAGGCCGCAGCCGGCTGCCATTCCAACGTCATAGCATATTTCTGCCCGTTGACTGGGTCAGTTTCCGTTCCTTTCCCCAAAAAATCCCATACTGGAATAATATAAAATTCCCCTTCCTCTCCGTTCTTAACTCGCATCATCGCCGCTGCTAGCTGTACTTCAGATATCTCTATCTCGGTTGCCGCCATTCCCTTTTCTCCTATACTCGCATTTGTCTGGTATAGATAACCGCGAAATAACTCCTTTGCTTCCTCCAGAGGCTTAATCGTCACATTTTCATTCACCGTCTCGATAATTTCGCATGGATAGCTCCAGTCTATAGCGCGAATTCCTTTTTCATCTACTGCAATGACGATTCGCTCGGGATTATAGACGGTATTATACACCTCTTCAAAATCTTCATCCTGATAAGGCATCAGTAGCTGCGGATTAGTCAGCGGTATACCTTCATACATTCTTGCAAAAATAAAACGGTAAGCATAGTCGTCCTTTCCTCCGGAAGCTATTTCCGTTCTTTCCAACGCAATATCCCCTATACCCAACTGCTCCGCCACCTTCAACGCCTGCTCCAAAGCAGCTTCTTCTGCGATCTCCGGCTGGCCTGTGTCCACCGGCTGTTCCTTTAGATAGTTTTCTTTGTCTCGTTCAAAGCTCATGCTTCCAACATTTTTAACCCCATTTGCATCTGCCGATGCGTTAATCCACGCTGTCGTTCCATTTAGCGTTGTGCAGCCTTCAAAGCTTGTAATATCCCATTCCTCGTCCGTAGTAAATTCTACAGGAATTTCCTCTCCTGTGTCTGTCGTGTCCGATGCCGTCGCGATGCTCTCCTCTATATTCTCAATCTCCTCTTGTTGCCTCGCAATTTGCTCTTCTAAAGGCTCTCCCGGGTCAATTACGCTTTCATCTCCTGCCAGCATCTTCTCCAGCGTCTCTTTTGCATAGATTAGCTGTTCCTCCCTATCTGCTTTTGTATAGCTTTCAAATCGTCTCACCGGATTATCCCCAAACAACACCTTCACGAATTTTTGCAGCTCCTCCTCCGTAAAGTTCCTCGTCCGCACTTTCTGGACTGCATAGTGCTCCGTCTCCGGCAGCGTTATTTTCGCATTAATTTCCACACTTACATTTTTTCTCGTAAAGGAATCGTTCCAAATTTCTTCCTCTTGGGCAGCCTCCTGACTTTCTGGCCCAGCAGAAGCCTCCAGCGCACTTTCAAAAGCTCCGTCATTTTTGTTGACGACGATTTCCTTCTCCGGCGTTGGCTGGCACGCTCCTAACAAAAATACTCCCAGCATCGCCAGGCCTAATATACCTCTGCGTAATTTCTTGCCCATCATATATTTTCCCTCCTATGCTGTTCTGGCTCCTTCATATTGTTACTTGGTTATCAAAAAATGCTCTTGTCCAAATCCCTGGTACAATTCCCCGGAGAAAAATATAGTAATATCTCCTGTTTTAGTTAAGCAACTTTATGTCTGAAATTTTTCGCCCATGAAATCTCGATTTTTGTCGATATATTTTATTATAGTAAAATCATTACAAAAAGCCAATCCCGTTATTGTAACAATTTTGTAATTTTCTATCTCTCAGCTTCCCTTATTTTTTATTTGCTTCATGCAGCCATTTCTGTTATAATTAATTATTACATCAGGGGTATTCCCCCAAAGAGGGCGTGCCGTGTAAACCGTCTGATTCGTCCATCCTTTAAAATACCAAGGAGATTATGCCGTATGAAATTTTTAGACGAGACATTGTTGGAGGGCAAATTATTTAAGCTGTTCCATAGCTATTTGAATTCCGTAGAAATGCCTTACGAAATGCGTTTAAAGGACAATATCGGTCCCATTCAGTTTCGGTCCTCCAACATTCTCTTTCAGCAAGGGCCATGCACCATGGGTTTTCTGGCAGAAAAAATAGGAATCAGCAAGCAGCAGATGACCCGGCTCATTGCCTCTCTGGAGGAAAAAAATCTTGTCACACGCAGTCCCTCTGAAAAGGACCGCCGGCAGATCATCGTCTCCCTAACGCCAGAAGCTACCCGCTATTGGGATGAGCACAACGAGCGCATCTTCTGCAACTTTGCAGACGCCGTCCGCAAACAGAGTGATCCAGACAGGGTTTCCCTGGCCCTGCAGGTTATTATCGAAATGCTGGAGCATATTAATAATCCATTAGGAGATTAAGCTGCTCCGCAAAAAATCCTGTTGACAGATGGCAAAAGATATACTACAATAATTTAGCGTGCTAATATGCTAAATTAACTGTGGAGGTTGTTATGGCTGTTTCAAGAACGCACCTTCCCGAAGGTGTTCAGGATTTCCTGCCAGAGGAATGCAGGTTTAAAAAAGCAATTGAAGAAAAGCTGCGGCAGGAGTTTCTCCTCAACGGCTATCTAGAGGTGGAAACCCCATCCTTTGAATATTACGATGTGTTTTCCAAGGGTATCGGCGCCTATATGCAGGAAAATATGATTAAATTTTTTGACCTTAAGGGCCGCATTATGGTGCTCCGTCCGGATGTGACCGTGCCTATTTCCCGCATGGTGGCTACCAGCCTAAGCAGCGTGAAGCTGCCCCGGCTGTTTTATATTCAAAATGCCTACGCAGTCAACGATTATAATATCGGCCAGCGAAGCGAATTCACCCAGGCAGGAGTGGAGTACATGGGCCGCAGCGGCAGCAGCGCCGACGCCGAGCTGATAGCCTTGGCCGTCCGCTCCATGCTGACCATCGGCCTACGGGATTTTAAGGTCGATATCGGCCAGGTAGGCTACTTTAAGGGGCTCATCGAATCTCTCTCCCTCAGCGCAGAGGAGGAAAACCAGCTTCGCAAGTTAATTGACAGCAAAAATAATATCGAGCTGGAATATATTCTTTCCTCTATTGATGGAGATTCTGCCATCAAGGAAAAGCTTCTTTCCCTGCCCGGCATGTTTGGCGGACGGGAAATTATTGCCGCCGCGCGGCAGGACGCCCCGAACGAAACCTGTCAAAAGGCCCTGGAGAATTTAGATGAGGTCATGGCCGCCCTGGAGGATTTGGGCTATGGACAGTATGTCTCTGTAGACCTGGGTATGCTTCACGATTATGGCTACTATTCCGGCGTCATTTTCAAAGGTATCTCCGGCAGCTTGGGCTTCCCCATTTTATCTGGCGGCAGATACGACGGTCTTGCCGGAGAATTTGGGGAGGATCGCCCTGCTATCGGCTTTGCCCTCGGCATTAAGCGCGCTCTCATCGCGCTGGAGCGCCAGGGTAGCCTGACGGGGGAGGCGCCTGCGGCGGTTCTCGTCGGGGCCACGCCCGCGGCTCTCAAGAAGGGCTCCAGCTTTGCCGAATCTCTGCGCCAGCAGGGAACGCCCGTCATTTTCCGCATCGTCTCTTCCTCTGAGGAGCTGGCTTCCCCCGAGGAAAACCACCGTATTTCCCAAATCTATTTTTGCGATGGCGAAATACAGCGGCTTCAGTGAAGGGAGGAAGAAAATATGCAGATTACTATCGCCCTGGCAAAGGGCAGATTAGCCAAAATGAGCGCCAAGCTTTTCGCAGCCTGCGGTTTAAATACAGAGGAGCTGCTCTCCGATTCCCGCAAGCTGGTATTTCACGACGAGGCAAACCAGGTGAATTTTCTCATGGTGAAGCCTTCCGACGTGCCCGTCTATGTAGACCATGGCATTGCCGATATCGGCATCGTGGGCAAGGATACCCTGATGGAGGCCCGTCTCCCCCTCTATGAAATGGTGGATTTAAAATACGCTGCCTGCAGCATCTGCGTGGCAGGCTATGCGGGGGAGAGGAAAAAAAGTATTACTTCTAACATTTTGCGGGTTGCGACCAAGTATCCCAATATCGCAAAGATGTATTACGACGCTAAGGGCGAGAACATTGAAATCATCAAGCTGAACGGCTCCATTGAGCTGGCGCCCATGCTTGGCCTGTCCGACGTTATCGTCGATATTGTGGAAAGCGGCCGCACCTTGAAGGAAAACGGCCTCTCCGTCTTAGAGACGGTCTGCGGGGTCTCTGCCCGCCTGGTGGTCAACCGGGCCAGCTTGAAAACCAAGTCCGAGCGCATTACCCCGCTCATCGCCAAAGTCAAGCAAGCTATTGAGCAGGAGGCTCTATGAACATATTAACCTACGACCAATTGGATATTTTACTGGAAAAGCTTCGCCGCCGTGGCAGCGGAGATGTATCCTCTCAGCAGAAAACCGTGGAGGAAATTTTCGCCCAAATTCAGGAGCGGGGCGACGCGGCCCTCTTCGAGTATACGCACCGCTTTGATGGCTTTGCCGTCAGCGCGGAAAATATCGCCGTCACTCAGGCGGAGATTGACGAAGCCTATGCCCAGATTCCCGAGGATTTGCTCCAGGTCATTCGGGAAAGCGCCGCCAATATACTGGAATATCATCAAATGCAGAAGCGGGAGGGTTTTGAGCTGACTCGCCCCGGCGTCAGCCTGCGGCAAATTATCCGCCCAGTGGACAGCGCCGGCGTATACGTCCCCGGCGGCAAGGCTGCCTATCCCTCCAGCGTTCTGATGAACATCATCCCCGCCAAGGTAGCGGGAGTGGAAAAGATTGTCATGGTGACTCCCGTGGGACGAGATGGCAAAGTTCCGCCCCTGACCCTGGTTTCCGGCAAAGAAGCGGGGGCAGACTTGATTTTGAAAATCGGCGGGGCCCAAGCCGTCTGCGCCCTTGCGCTGGGTACCGCCTCCGTGCCCAAGGTGGATAAAATCACTGGCCCTGGCAACATTTACGTTGCTCTGGCGAAAAAGCTGGTGTTTGGAACTGTGGGCATCGATATGATTGCCGGCCCCAGCGAGGTGCTAGTCATTGCCGACGATACCATGGACCCGCGGATTATGGCGGCGGACTTTCTCTCTCAGGCGGAGCACGACGAACAGGCTGCCTGCATTCTCGTGGCCCTCAGCGAGGAATTTGCCCAGGCTGCTGCTGCGGAAATTGAGAGGCAGGCCGCCCTTCTGCCCCGGCGTGAAATTGTGTTTCAATCTTTAAAAGATTATGGTACAATAATTGTAGCCAAAGACCCGGCCCAGGCTGCGGAAATCAGCAATCTGGTAGCGCCGGAGCATTTGGAGCTTTGCGTGGAGGAGCCGGAGGCCCTTCTGCCCCTCATCCGTCACGCCGGGAGTATCTTCCTGGGGAAAAATACGCCGGAGCCCCTGGGCGATTATTTTGCCGGGGCAAACCACGTCCTTCCCACCAATGGGACAGCCAGGTTCAGCTCCCCTCTTTCGGTGGACGATTTTATCAAAAAATCCAGCGTCCTCTGCTATAGCGAGGAGGCTTTCGAAAGAGTGTATCAAAAGGTAAAGAGGTTTGCTGAGGCGGAGGGGCTGGACGCCCATGCTCGTTCCGCTGCGATTCGGTTTGAAAAATAGGAGGTTCTTATGCGGTCCGCCAGAGCAGTTCGCACCACAGGCGAAACAGATATCGACGTCCGTCTCAACATAGACGGCTCCGGGGAATACGATTTATCCAGCGGCGTCCCTTTTTTCGACCATATGCTCACCATGCTTTCCAAGCACGGGCTGATGGATTTAACGGTGACCTGCGTCGGGGATGTGGATGTGGACG
>DBGCIZ010000132.1:0-5292 GCA_048355355.1 Christensenellaceae bacterium
GGTAATCTTCCACGCCTTGGAATAGGACATCCCCATCTCCCTGCTGGCCGCGCTGAGGGAGCCGGTTCGCTCCAGCCTGGTGAGCAGCTCCGCCACGCCCGGGCCGAAAAATTTATCCCTGCGATATAGCCGCAGCTTCATTTGATACCGTATTGGCTCCATGGCAACCTCCTTTTCCCTTTTCTCTTAATGATACACGCAAACAGAGCCAATTGCAATTTTTTATTTGGCCGCATCCTGCCTGGCCACGCCAAACAGAATCATATCCAGCAGCTCCTCTCCCGCCAGGGAGACCTGGTGCAAATCGAACTCCATCCCCGGCCGGTACTGCCTGAGCAGCTCCCAAAATAGATATTCTATTCCCTCTACATAGAGCGTGGCCTGCGCCTCCGTGATGCCCGGCCGCAGGGGCAGCTTGCTCACAACCTGCTGCAAAAGCCAGCTGTTATACTCCCTGAGGGGGCGGCGCAGCTGCTGAATTTGTTCCCGCAGCTGCTTTGGCGGATGGAACAGGGCATTTTCAAAAATATTTTTCTCCTTGGGGTACTTCTGAAAATACCGCTCCCTGGCCAGCAGATATTGCTTCAGGCATTCCCTGCCGCTCTTTTCCACCAGGCCGGCGCATTCCTCTCGCAAGAAGCTGCCCAGGCCGTTAAAGACCTCCTCTACGCAGCGCAGAAACAGCTGGTCCTTGTTGGCATAATAGTGGTACATCATGCCCTTTGAAATGCCGTGCCTGGTGCATATCCCCTCCATGGAGACATTTTCATAGCTGCTGGCGCCAAATTCCTCCCGGGCGGCCCGCAAAATCTCCCTTTTGCTCCGCTCCTGCCGCTCCTTCTGGGTCATTGGGCCGGCTCCTCCTTGCCCTTTTTATCTGGCAGCTCTCCGGCCCATTCAAAGCCCTTCTTCGCCATAAATACTGCGATAATTTCGTTGATGACCGCCGCTGCCGCAATAGTGCCCTGGATGATGGCGGCGCATTCCGGCGCCGGCCCGCTCAATACGGAGACGGCAATTCCCGTAAACACCAGAGATACCCCGGAGTGCGGCAGCAGGGTAAAGCCCAGATACTTTTTCACCGTCGGCGGCGCATGGGTAATGGCTGCGCCAAAATAGGCCCCGCTGTATTTCCCCACAGCGCGTGCCACAATGTAGACGGCCGTATAGACCCCTGCGCTCAGAATCAGGTGATAATCGAGAGGCGCGCCGATATTCAGGATGACGATAATGAGCCCAAAGCTAATGACGGGGTTCATCACCTTCATAATCTCATTGAGCTGCTCCTCTGGTATCATGTTGGAAAATACCGTGGAAAAGGCCATGCCAATCAGCAGGAAGTTGATAACCGGCGTGGGCAACACCAGCTCGTTTAACACCAGGCCGATTCCGCTGGAAAGCAGCAGCATGCCAATCAGAATCCCCAGGGACGCCTTTTGGCCCTTGACCCGCCGGAGCATGAGCCCGGTGAGAAACCCGGTGACTATGCCAATCAGAACCGGCAAAAATACCAGGAACAGCACCATAAAAATGGAGAGCCCCTCTGTGGAGAGATTGGCACTGACAATGGCCACCACAGTGAAAAACACCAGCGCCCCCACCAGGTCGTCCAGCGCAGCCATGGGAATCAGCGTTTTGGTGACGGGGCCGGATGTCTTCATCTGGTTGACGATGGATAGAGACGGCGCCGGCGCCGTGGCCAAAGCAATGCCGCCAAAGAGGAATGCCAGATAAATAGGCGTGCCTGTAAACAGGAAAATCACGCCAAACACCAGGCTGACCACCAGAAACGTCCCCAGAGATTCCGTAATGGTGGTCACAATAATCTGCTTGCCTGCCCGCTTCAGCTTGCGCCAAATCAGCTCCGTGCCAATCATCAGGCCGACGACGCATTCCAAAATGCTTTCCGTTATGCTATACCACTGGGCGTTCATCATGGAATCGCTCATCCAGTTCAAGGCATGGGGCCCCACCGCCATCCCAACAATGAGCCACCCCAAAATAGAGGGCAGCTTTATCTTCGCCACCAGCTTGCCTACCAAAAAGGCCAGCACGATGACACCCAGCAGCTTTAAAATATCCAAAAGCCACATATCAAACATTCGCTTCCTTTCGCGCAAAATATAGACGCATCCGTCTACTATTTTTTTATAAAAAAAGCCCTGCCTGTCTTTTCCAGCAGGCAGGGGCCTTGTTTACGGCTTATTTTACCTTTTTTCCGTTGATAAAGACCTGCTCAATTCTCGTCCTGGCGTCCAGCGGGTCTCCATCGTAGACCACCAGGTCGGCATCCTTGCCCACCTCTATGCTGCCCACGGTTTCGTCGATAAAGGCCGCCCGGGCCGCGTTGATGGTGATAGCCTTGAGGGCCTCCCGCTCCGGCAGGCCATGCCGCACCGCCAAAGCCGCCGTCACCGTCAGATACTGGGTCAGCTGAACCGGATGGTCGCTCATGATGGCAAATTCAATGCCGTTTTCGTAGAGAATCCGCGGCGCCTCCATGGAAAGGTTGGCCAGCTCCGGCTTGCACCTGTCGCAAAGCAGGGGGCCGATGATAATCTTCGCCCCAGACCCCTTGATATACTCGGGAATGAGGTAGCCTTCCGTGCAATGGTCGAGAGAGATGGTCAAGTCAAACTCTCTGGCAATGCGGATGGCCGTCATAATATCGTCTGCCCGGTGGCAGTGGATTTTCATGGGCACCTCTCCATCCAGCACCTGCACCAGTATTTCGTTTTTCAAATCCCGCCGGGGTGGCTTTTCTCCAAAGACCTCGCTGTTATACTGCCCTGCCTCTACCAAGGTCGAGCGGAGCAGCGCCGCCGTGGCCATTCTGGTGCTGGGGGATTTTTTCTGCTCTCCGTAAACGCCCTTTGGGTTTTCCCCCAGGGCTGCCTTGAGGGACTGAGGCGCCTTGATCACCATTTCGTCCACACATGTGCCATAGGTTTTCATGGCGACAAACTGGCCGCCAATGACGTTGGCGCTGCCCGGCCCTGTCACCACCGTGGTCACGCCCCCCTCCAGCGCCTCGCGGAAGCACCGATCCAGCGGGTTAATGGCGTCGATGGCCCGCAGCTCCGGCGTAATGGGGTCGGTCATCTCGTTCCCGTCGGCCCCTTCCTTGTCAATACCATCCTCCCACATGCCGATATGGCAATGGGGGTCCACAATGCCGGGAATAATGGTGCAGCCCTTGGCGTCAAAAACCTCCGCACCGTCGGCAATAATGGAATCGTCTATGTCTACAATCTTCCCATCGTCGATGAGAATATCCCCCGTGTCGAAATCCTTGTCCGCCATGGTGAGAATTTTTCCGTTTTTAATCAGTAGCATACCGTCGTCCTCCAAACCTAGTGCTGCTAATAGTTTACACTATTTCGCGCCAAGAGTAAAGCAGCCTATCTGCGTTTATACGTAAACCCCTCGCCGTTGACCTCGCCTGCCTGCCATGTCATCATAAAGGCCAGCGGGTCCTCCCGATGGACCAGCTCCTTCAGCCTGACCACCTCGCTGCGCCGCTCTACAATACAGAGCAAAATCTGCTTTGGCTCGTTGGTATAGCCGCCCACACCCTCCAGCCCGGTGACGCCCCGCCGCAGCTCCGCCATGACCGCCCGCTTCACTGTCTCCGGCTGATTGGTGATGATGAGGAAGGCCCGCCCCCGGTTTGGCCCCACAGTGATATATTCGATGAGCTTGGCCGAAATAAACAGAGAAAGAATGGCAAAGAGGGCGGAGCGGATGTCGAACAGAAAGGCAGATACGCCGATGATGGCAAAATCGATGCAAAACATCAGCGTACTGACGCTGACCGCCGGCATTCCCCGATGCAAAATAGCCGCCACCAGGTCGGTGCCTCCCGTGCTGCCGCCAAAGAAGAAGGTCAGCCCCAGCCCCACGCCCAGCAGCAGCCCTCCATAGACTGCGCTCAGCAGCATATCGTCGCTCAGATTGACCACAGGGCAAAGATCCGCCGCCACAGAGTAGAGCACCAGGGCAAAGACAGTTCTGGCCAAAAACTGCCGCCCCATCCGCTTCCATGAAATCAGGCAGAAGGGAATGTTGAGGGCCAGCACTGTGGTTCCCACGGGAATCCCCCAGACATGGTATAAAATCGTGCCAATGCCGGAAAAGCCTCCCGGCGCTATTTTTTGCGGGACGAGAAAAAAATTCAGCCCCAGGACGCAGAGCGCTACCCCTGCGGCAATACCCACATAGCAGTAAACCGGCCTGTTTTTGAAATCCAGCATGGCGTCCCTCCAAAAAAGCTGCGCTTCTCTGGCGCACAATAACTCCCTTATGGTTATCGTGCCCCAAAAAAGCGCAGTTCAAACGCAGCCAGCCATCAGCCCATCATTTTTTCAATCTCCTCCATGGTGGGCATTGCGGGGATGCCTCCCATGCGCGTCGCGCAGACGGCGCCTGCCGCATTGGCGTATTTCACGGCCTCTGCCATGGGTATCTCCGGCCTGTTGGAAAGCATGTAGTGCATGGTTCCCATAAAGGCGTCGCCGCAGCCCGTGGTGTCCACCACCTGGATGGGGTAGCTCTTTGCCAGGCCGCAGCCTTCCCTTGAGGCATAATAGGCGCCATCGCCCCCCAGCGTGATAAACACGGCCTCCTTGCCCATATCCAGCATATACTTGGCCGCCTTTTCCACCTCGCGGACGGAATAACCCAAGAAGAGCTCTACCTCTGTCTCAGACATTTTTACGATGTCCGCATATTCCAGCCCCATGAGGGCCATGCGCTTTGCCTCTTCAAAATCCGGCCAGCAGTGCGCTCTGTAGTTGGGGTCAAAGGAAATCCTCTTGTTTTTATTTTTTGCATAGTCCAGAGAGGTAAACAGCGTCTCCCTTCCGGGGCTGTTGGTCAGAGTGGCCATGCCGAAGTGAACCATTTTGGCGTCGTCAATGACGGCCCTGTCCACGTCCTTTTTCTCCAGCAGATAGTCCGCTCCCGGCTTGCGCACAAAGGAGAACTCCCGCTCGCCATGCTCGTCTAGAGAGACGAACACCAGGGTGGTGCAGGCCCGCTGGGTCATCTTCAGGCCGCGGACGTCAATGCCCTCCTCCTCCAGAGTATGCTTTAAAAAATGGCCGAAATAGTCGTCCCCCACCATGCCGATAAAGCCGGTTTTGCCGCCAAGCCTGCTGTTCATCACCAGGACATTGGCCGGCGCGCCGCCCGGATTCATTTCAAAGCACGGGTTGCCCATTTTCCCTAAACCATTGGGGCCAAAATCAATCAAAACTTCGCCGATGGATACTACGTCTAGCATGGTTTTAT
>DBGCIZ010000133.1:0-3995 GCA_048355355.1 Christensenellaceae bacterium
AGATGAAATAATCGCAAATGTTAAAGACATAGAGCTCAATAATGCTGCGGAGCAGATGCTCTTCATTGGTTTGACGAATAAAAATATATACGTAGGGTCTGCCGTCTGGCTGTTCCTTCACCAGGGCGGAAGCAGTAAGCCAATTCGTCTTTCCTTCTTTTAGATATGACGCATCCAGTGTGAAGTTGCGTTCTCCCTTTCGGCTGGAGGCAAGGAGCGCCTCAGAGGAAAAGCGCTCCTTCACCTTCCGGTAGCTCTCCTCCGTGAGGATCACGCTGTACCGACCCAGATATTCCGTCCAGCTCAGCTTCTGCTGCGCGCTGCAAGGGTGCTCACTGCTTTGCAGAATTAGTACTGTGTCCTCCTCCGGTTTAACGCACAATATGGCATAAAACATTTCATTGAGCGCGGTCATTAGCTCTGTCTGCAAGGCCTTCTCTATGTTAATTCCTCCCCGCTTTTGTTCCATTCTCCGCTTATTCCCTCTCCATATATTTTCAGCCCGAAAACGAAAGGCGCCCAAACGGCGCCCCTTACTGTCAACAAGCCCTCTTCTCTTTCCTTTTGGCTATGCCTTTCTCAGCGTGCCCCTCCAAAACCTCTCATCTAACTCATCGCCTAGTTCGACTTCTACTATTTTTCTATGTCGTATTGTATCACATTATCTGATTCAATGCAAGAATTCTTCCTGCAAACGGCTACTCGCCCTATCCTATCGCTGTTTTCCTGGCTCCATATCTTGCCTTTCTGCCATATCTATATTATACTTTTTACGACAGCCTGACGTTGTCATTTGCAGGGTTTATTTTTCGGAGGATGGGAACGTGAAAAAAGCCAAAGGAATTCGCTGGCAAAAATCCATTGCGGTTACCTTGATTTTGATTCTTTTGATGATAGGTGTTTCGTTTTTTGTCATGCACCAGCTGAACAAGGTGGAAGAGGATAACAGCTTTAAGCGACTGAATGAGGAAGCCGGAAAGCTGGCCCAAAATATTGAAGAGCATCTACAAAGTGACCGGGAAAAGCTGGAGCTTATCGCCCTAATGGCCTCCAGCTATGAGGACCTTTCCTCGCCTTCCCTCTGGAATATGCTGGATTCCTATCCGGCCACAGGCATGCTTTCTCGCCTGGAAATTCTTTTGCCGGATGATACGGTCCTTACCCAGGGCGGGCGGCGCGTCGACGTCTCCGGCCAGCTTTCCTTCGCTGAGGAGGCCGCACTTGGCGCCCATATTACAGACCGCGTCATAGACCTTGCCGATGATGGCGACTATATTCTGCGCCATTATGTTCCTATTATTCAAAATGGAGAGACGGTCGCCATGCTGTATGGCGTTGTTGAGCTGGACGTTTTGCCAGAGCAGCTCTCCTCCGTCGCCTATGCGAATACGGCCGTCTATATTATCGACGCCAATACAGGGGATTTTTTGGTGGATACCTGGCACAATGAGCCCGGGAATATCTGGGCCCTGGGGGAGCGCCCTCTGGCGCCCGGCTATGACCACGATACGCTGAAGGCAGGCCTCGTGGCCGGAGAGACGGGCTATGTGGTATTTGTCTCTGAAACCGCTGGGGAGTATCTGTACTTTTATTATGAGCCCATGTCCGTAAATCAGTGGCGCATCGCCCTTTCCATCCCGGAAAGCACTGTTTTTGCCGATGCCAACACCATTCGGAGCATTCTAAATGTTTTCCTTGTCTTTGAGATTTGCTGCTTTATTTTATATCTGGCTTGGATGCTGGTCTACGTTCGAAGGGAAACCCAGGAGAAGCAGCGGCAATTGGATGCCATTAACGATATTTACGATGTGGAAAAGTTGCTATTTACTGCCCACGAAAACCAGGACAATATCCGCCCAGCCCTGCAGCTTATCTGCCGCATCACCGGCGGAAACCAGGTCTTTTTCTGGATCGATGGCTTGCCAGGTGTGGAGCAGCCCTTTTTCCTGCGCTCCGATACTGCTTCCAGTCTGCAAAACAATCGCCTCTTTTCGCCCGATGGAATCGAACTGCTTCTGAAAAAATTCCGTGGCGGAGATACCCAGTTTGAGGCAACTCATGATGCGGAACTTCGCGTTCTTTTGCCGTCTGAGCAGGTCCCGTCGGTAAAAAGCCTTGTGGCCGTACCTATCGAGGCGGCAGAGGGCGGCGTCTGCGGCATTTTGGCCGTCTGCAATACCGGCCATAGAAGGGATACTGCCGGTCTGCTCAAAAATATTGCCTTCAGCTTCAGCCGGTTTTGCCATAATATGCAGTCCTATCATGCTGTAAAAGCCATGGGCGAAACGGATATTCTTTCCGGGCTATATAACAGAAACCGCTATGAGGCGGATTTGCCAGAATACCTGCATCGCTATCAAACGTCCCTGGCCTGCATTTATATAGACGTCAATGGCTTGCACGAAATGAACAATAGCCGCGGCCATGAGGCAGGCGACGATATGATTAAGCAGGTGGCCGCTCAACTATTGGATGCCTTTGGCCCGCAGCAAACGTATCGAATTGGCGGTGACGAATTTGTCGCCTTCTCCATCGATACGCCAGAGGCGGAAGTTGCGTCCCGCTGCGACCAAATGACGCAGGCGTTGGCCGAAAGGGATATCCACATATCCATCGGCATACAGTGGGCCGAAGCAATTCCCTCTATTGAGGACTTTATTAAGGCGGCTGAAAAAAAGATGTATGCAGCGAAAATGGCCTTTTACCAAAATCCCGCCTTCGACCGCCGCCAGCGAGACTAGGCTTTCGCAAAAATTGGTAAGCTAAAAAAGAAGCCGGCGCATCCATTGCGTCGGCCTTTTGTTTCACGTGAAACATCTCTAGCTTCTATTTTCCCATCAAAAATTCATAGAGACTGTTGAGCTGCTCCTTGGAGTAATACGCCAGAACCACTCTCCCCTTCTCCTCGTCTCCCTCAATGGAGACCTTGGTCTCCAGCGCCTCGGAAAGGGCTTTTTCCGCTGTTTCCATGTCGCTGCTCTTTTTCCTCGCCGGCTTTTTTCTACTCTCCTTTGTTCCCTGCTCCAGCATCCGCTTGACCAGCTTTTCCGTATCTCTGACGGACAGGTGATTCTTCACCACTACAGCGGCGCAGTCTGCAATGGCTCGCTGCGACTTCAGGGCAATCAACGTCCTGGCATGTCCAGCGGAGAGCAGCCCGTCTGCAACCATTTTGCGGACCCCCTCCGGCAGGCCAAGCAGGCGCAGCGTATTGGCCACGGCGCTGCGGGACCTTCCCAGCCGCTCGCCAACCTCCTCCTGCGTCAGCCCATAGCTTTTCATCAGCATGTCTACTGCCTCGGCCTCTTCAATGGGGTTTAAATCCTCGCGCTGTATATTTTCAATAATAGAAATCTCAAGGGTTTCCTTTTCGTCCGCATCCATGAAAATCGCAGGAACCTCCTTGAGCCCGGCCAGCCTCGCCGCCCTGTAGCGCCGCTCCCCTGCAATAATCTGATAGCGGCTCCCCTGCTTTTTCAAAATCAGCGGTTGAATCACGCCATGCTTCTTGATGGAGGCAGCCAACTCGTCCAGCTTCTCCTCATCAAAAAACTTTCTAGGCTGGTTTTCGTAGATATCAATTTTTTGAATGGGAACGGATGTGACCCCTTGTCCCTCCGGCTCCAAATTCACAGATTCATCGATAAATATGCCCAGACCTCTGCCCAATCCCTTTTGCTTCATCTCTTTTCCACCTCGTCTATGACTTCCTTGGCCAGCTCCCGATAGGTTACTGTCCCAATGCATCTTTCATCGTATTGATTAATAGGCAGCCCATGGCTCGGCGCCTCTCCCAGGCGGATATTCCGCGGGATAATGACCTTGTGAACCTTTCCCGCAAAAAACTTCTCCACCTCTTTCACCACCTGGGCAGAAAGATTGGTTCTGCCGTCATACATGGTGAGGACGACGCCTTCAATTTCCAAAGCCGCGTTGATATGCTTGCGCACCAGTTTTATGGTGTTAATCAGCTGAGAAAGCCCCTCCAGCGCATA
>DBGCIZ010000134.1:0-12603 GCA_048355355.1 Christensenellaceae bacterium
GCATCTTCAGAATACGGCCCATGCGCTCCTTTTTCTCTTTCGTAGAGTTGTATACATAGGAGCCTGCATTCAGCGTGCCGGAATATACCCGGAAGAATGCCAGCTTGCCCACAAAGGGATCCGCCATAATTTTAAACGCCAGCGCTGCAAAGGGGCCGTCCACATCCGCCGGGCGGGTCTGAACCTCGTCCGTGCCAGGCACATGGCCCTCAATGGGCTTAACATCAAGAGGCGAGGGCATCAGCTCTACTACCAAATCCAGCATGGGCTGCACGCCCTTGTTCCGGTAAGAAGAGCCGCAGCATACGGGCACTGCTTCGCCTGCAATGGTCATCTTTCTCAGAGAAGCAAAAATTTCCTCCCTGGTGATTTCCTCGCCGGCAAAGAACTTCTCCATGAGAGCGTCGTCGCCTTCGGCAACTGCCTCCAGCAGCTTCTCTCTGTATTCCTCCGCCTGCTCCTTCATATCGTCACGGATTTCCACCAGCTCGTATTTAGAGCCCAGCTTGTCCGTTTCGTCGTATTTCAGCTCCTTCATCTCCACCAGGTCAATCATGCCCTCAAAGCTGTCCTCAGCGCCGATAGGCAGCTGCATCACCACAGGGTTTGCGCCCAGCCTGGTCTTGATCATGTCTACTACATTGTAGAAGTCTGCGCCCATGATGTCCATCTTGTTGACATAGGCAAGCCTGGGCACGCCATAGCCCTCTGCCTGTCTCCACACGGTTTCAGACTGAGGCTCTACGCCGCCCTTTGCGCAGAATACTGCCACTGCGCCGTCCAAAACGCGCAGAGAACGCTCTACCTCTACGGTAAAGTCCACGTGTCCTGGCGTATCGATAATATTAATTCTGTAGCCCTTCCACTCTGCTGTAGTTGCTGCGGACGTAATGGTGATTCCTCTTTCCTGCTCCTGCTCCATCCAGTCCATGGTAGCGTCGCCGGAATGGGTTTCGCCGATTTTATAGTTTCTTCCTGTGTAGTACAGAATCCGCTCAGTAGTAGTGGTCTTGCCGGCGTCGATATGCGCCATTATCCCAATATTCCTGATTTTATCTAACGGAAATTCCTTAGGCACCTGTTTCTCCTTTCTTCACAACACAGCAAAGCTGTGCCCGCAGCCCAGAATGCAGAACTGCGCAAGCTTAAAATTTTTTATTCCAGGCGGCAATCTCCGCCCTTTTTAACTTAAAACGCGCCGCATATGACACAATCTTCCCAAAAATAGGGATACCTATACGGCAGATAGCGTCCTATGCGGCTGAGCTGCATCGTATTACCAGCGATAGTGTGCAAACGCCTTGTTTGCCTCCGCCATCTTGTGCATATCTTCCTTTCTCTTAACGGAAGCGCCCGTATTGTTGGCGGCATCCATGATTTCGGCAGAAAGCCGCTCCTTCATGGTTCTTTCACTTCTGTTCTGGCTGAACATGGTCAACCACCGAATCGCCAGAGTCTGCCGTCTCTCCGGCCGGACCTCAATGGGCACCTGATAGGTGGCGCCGCCCACACGCCGTGCCTTTACTTCCAGCACAGGCATAATGTTATTCATGCAGGCTTCAAAAACTTCCATGGCATCTCTGCCCGTCTTATCCTTGATGATGTCAAAGGCATCGTAGCAGATTCTTTGCGCCGTTCCCCTTTTTCCATCCTTCATAATCTGGTTAATCAGCTTGGTCACGACCACGCTGTTGTATATCGGGTCAGGCAATACTTCGCGCTTTGGTACTCCACCGCGTCTTGGCATAATCTATTCCTCCTGTATCGTTCAAAAATTGAGTTCCCTTACTTCTTCTTAGGCCGCTTTGCGCCGTAAAGAGAGCGGGACTGCATTCTGTTTGCAACGCCTGCTGCGTCCAGCGCGCCTCTCACAATGTGATATCTCACACCGGGCAGGTCCTTTACTCTGCCGCCTCTGATGAGAACGACGCTGTGCTCCTGCAAATTATGGCCAATGCCGGGGATATACGCCGTACCCTCCATGCCGTTGACCAGACGCACTCTGGCAATCTTTCTCAGAGCGGAGTTAGGCTTTTTCGGCGTCATGGTTCTGACTGCCGTGCAAACGCCTCTCTTCTGCGGGCACTGCTTCAATATAGGGGAATTCGATTTATCCTGAACTGTTGTTCTTCCTTTTCTTACGAGCTGGTTAATGGTAGGCATACCTTAACTCTGCACCTCCTTCATATCAAACTAATCTAAGTAACCGGCCTCTTGTCCTTCAGGCCGCGTATTTATATAAGACCTCTTTACAACCCTTTAGAGGTTTACTTTCCCGAAATTCCTACGCAGGCAGCATCCACCTGAATCCCTGCGCGCCTGCCTAGCTCCGCCTTCGAGGGCACATAGTAAATGGCCGCGCCCTGCTTCTTTGCGGCCTCGTCCACTGCCCTTGCCACAAAAGCATCCGCATCGCTGGCCAGAAGCACTGTGTCAACCCTGCCATTTTCCAGGCCCTTAATGACCTGCTTCATTCCCACCAGCATGGGGCGGGAATCGGAGAGCAGGGCAAGAACTTCTAAGGTATCCGACATCCTGAATCTCCTGTTCTATATCTCAAAACTCTCTGGAAAAAGCTATCCAGAGACGCAAGATTTATTCTAGCACCTTTCCCCGCTATCTGTCAATAAAAATCTTGTAAGCTTTCGGCAAAAAGCGCATAGCGGGATTTAATCCCTCTCGTATTTCTCCGAGCGGGTGGCAATAATGCAATCCTCCTCCTTGAAGCGCAGATTTTTTCTCTGCTTCCTCTTGGCGAAGGTCAGCCGGGGCACGCCGGAGCGCTCCGTCTGGATTGCCTCCCAGCCCAGCCACTTCATTTGGGAGACGATGGGCAGGTCATATACGTTATACACGGTTTCCTTTTCCGTCCGCTTGACATAAAGATGCGTCAGCAACTCTCCTAAACCGTATCCCCCCACTAAAATTGCCAGAAAGAGTACGATAGGCATCACCCAGGAAACTCCCTCCAGCCCTGCCATGATGGAAGGCGTCGCCAGCAGGACAATATCAATTGCCAAAAAAATTCCCGTCACAATCCACTTTAAAAAGTCCTTCATCCGGTGGCGCCTGGCGCAGGTCTTGCAGCAGCTGATGGGGACCGAAATCAAAGAGCCAATGGGCGAGCGTACCTTTTTGCCAAAGCCAAAAAACATGCCTTTTTTATACTCCGGCTCCGGGTGGCCTGCGTCCAGCATGGCAAACCGATCCCGCTTGTTTTTGTGCTCTCCTTTACAGAATTGGCATTCCTCGCTGAGATGGAGCTGGTCGATGTTGTCTGGAATATATTCCAGCGTTACCTCCCATGCCGTGGCCGTATCCCGCTTAGATTCATTGTCCTTATAGTGAATTTTCTCCACCAGACACTCCTCGCAGCCGTCGCAACCCAAATATCTGCATAACTCTGTCCCGTATACCTCGCAGCTCTCGTTTTTCTTAACCTCTTCCATGGCTCCTCCCGGCACGCTTTTGCCTGCCTATGCCCTGAGCCGGGCGCATACCGCACCCGGCTCCAGTCTACTTTTACTACTGCAGCTCTGCCTCTGCGGAATCCTCCGCAGCAGGTTCTTCTACAGACGTCTGCTCTAGGAACTGCTGGGCGATGACCTCGTCCGGCACGTTCTTAATGACCTCGATGTCCTTATACCGCTTCATTCCAGTTCCTGCAGGAATGAGCTTGCCGATAATAATGTTTTCCTTCAGGCCCACCAGCGGGTCTACCTTTCCCTTGATAGCCGCATCTGTCAGCACTCTCGTCGTCTCCTGGAAGGATGCGGCAGAGAGGAAGGAATCCGTAGAAAGAGACGCCTTGGTGATGCCCAACAGCACTCTGGATGCCACTGCGGGCCGCAGGCCGGCTGCCTCTGCCTTTTTGTTTTCCTCTTCAAATTTGAAGATATCCACCATTTCGCCGGTGAGCATATCCGTATCGCCGGCGTCCTCAATTTTGCACTTCCGCAGCATCTGCCGGATGATAATCTCCAGATGCTTATCGGATATTTCCACGCCCTGGAGCCTGTAAACCAGCTGAACCTCCTTCAGCAGATACTCCTGCACACCCTTGACGCCCTTAATCTTCAAAATTTCGCCTGGGTTGATGGAGCCCTCTGTCAACGGGTCGCCCGCCTCGATGACGTCTCCGTCCGCCACCTTCATCCGCGCGCCATAGGGAATCATATAGGTCTTGGAATCGCCGATTTCCGGCACCACCGTTACCTCGCGTTTTTTGCCGGAGTCTGCCAGCGTGACCCTGCCGCCTACCTCTGTGATGACCGCCTGGCCCCTCGGCTTTCTCGCCTCAAACAGCTCCTCTACGCGGGGCAGACCCTGGGTAATATCGCCGCCGGCAACGCCGCCAGTATGGAAGGTTCTCATGGTCAGCTGCGTGCCCGGCTCGCCGATGGACTGCGCCGCAATGACGCCCACTGCCTCGCCAATATCCACTGCCAGGCCCGTTGCCATATTGGCCCCGTAGCACTTGGCGCAGATTCCGTGCTTGCTCTTGCAGGTCAGGACAGAGCGGATATGCAGCTTTGTAATGCCTGCCGCAACGATTTTGTCCGCCAGCAGTCCCGTTATAATCTCGTTTTTCTTGACGATGACCTCCCCCGTGTTGGGATCCACCACGTCGTCTACGGGCACGCGCCCACGAATTCTATCCACAAAGGGCTCCACCGTGCCATTTCCCGAGGTCAGCTCGCTGACCCAGATTCCCTGGACGTCCTCGCCCAGCGCCTCAAAGCAGTCCTCCTCCCGGATGATGACGTTGTGAGAAATATCTACCAGACGCCTGGTCAGATATCCGGAGTCTGCCGTTCTCAGGGCCGTGTCTGCCAGACCTTTTCTGGCGCCGTGAGAGGAGATAAAGAACTCCAGAACCGTCAGGCCCTCCCGGAAGTTTGCCTTAATGGGGATTTCGATAATCTCGCCGGAGGGGTCTGCCATCAGGCCTCTCATGCCCGCCAGCTGACGAATCTGGTTAATGCTTCCGCGGGCGCCCGACTTGGCCATCATGTTGATGGGGTTAAAGTCGTCCATATCCTTTTGCAGGGCCTCCGTCACCTTGTCCGTCGTCTCGCTCCAGACCTTGATGGCGTTTTCCTTTCTCTCCGCCTCGGTCAGGAAGCCTCTGCTGTATTGCTTGTCAATCTTCAAAATCCGCTCGTTAGCCTGCTTCAGATATTCCTGCTTCTCCGGCGGAATCATGATGTCAGACACGCTGACCGTCACCGCGCCCACCGTGGAATAGTGGAAGCCCTGGGCCTTGATTTTATCCAGAACCATGGAGGTCTGGGTGGCGCCCAGCTTGCCGTAGCAGTAGTCTACAATTTTGCCCAGCTGCTTTTTGCCCACTACCTCGTTGATTTCATATTGCAGCTCATTTTCGGGCTTTGAACGGTCTAAATAGCCTAAATTCTGGGGAATGGCGTCGTTAAACAGGATTCTTCCCGCAGAGGTTTCAATGATGCCCGTCTTAGGCTGTCCATTGACCTCCTTCGTCACTCTCACGCGAATCTGCGCCTGCAGATCCAGATTCCCCGTATTATAGGCCAACACTGCCTCATCCGGATTGGCGAAGCAGCTTCCCTCGCCCTTGGCCCCCGGCCGAATCATGGTCATGTAGTAGGAGCCTATAACCATATCCTGGGTGGGAGAGACCACCGGCTTGCCGTCCTGAGGCTTCAAAATATTGTTGGCAGCCAGCATGAGGAAGCGGGCCTCTGCCTGCGCCTCCACAGAAAGGGGCAGATGGACTGCCATCTGGTCGCCGTCAAAGTCTGCATTGTACGCCGTGCAAACCAGAGGATGGAGCTTCAGCGCCCTGCCCTCTACCAGAACCGGCTCAAAGGCCTGGATGCCCAGCCTGTGCAGCGTAGGCGCTCTGTTGAGCAGCACGGGATGCCCCTTGATGACATCCTCCAAAACGTCCCACACCTCGGGGCGCACCTTTTCCACCATCCGCTTTGCGCTCTTGATATTGTGGGCATAGTTTTCCTCTACCAGCTTTTTCATGACAAAGGGCTTAAACAACTCCAGCGCCATCTCCTTGGGCAGGCCGCACTGGAACATCTTCAAGTCCGGGCCGACCACAATAACGGAACGGCCAGAGTAGTCTACACGCTTGCCCAGCAGGTTCTGACGGAACCGGCCCTGCTTGCCCCGCAACATATCGGAAAGGGACTTGAGGGAACGGTTTCCCGCGCCGGTCACCGGCCGGCCTCTTCTTCCATTGTCAATCAGCGCGTCCACAGCCTCCTGCAGCATTCTTTTCTCGTTGCGGACGATAATATCCGGCGCCTTCAGCTGCAGCAGCCTGTTTAAGCGGTTATTTCTATTGATGACCCTGCGGTAAAGGTCGTTCAGGTCGGAGGTGGCGAACCGGCCGCCATCCAAGGGTACCATCGGTCTGAGCTCGGGGGGAATGACGGGAATCACGTCCAGAATAATCCACTCCGGCTTATTGTGGGACTTTCTAAACGCCTCGATGACCTCCAGCCGCTTAATATCCCGCAGCCGCTTTTGGCCGGTGGCAGTCTCTAGCTCCTTTTTCAGTTCTTGAGATTCCTTCTCCAGGTCCACTGCCTTCAGCAGCTCCTTCACCGATTCTGCGCCCATGCCGGCCCGGAAAGCCTCCGCGCCGTAGTCGCTCTCTGCTTTTCTGAATTCTGCCTCTGTGATGACCTGCTTATATTTCAAATCCGTATTGCCCGGATCCAAAACCACGTAAGAGGCAAAGTAGAGCACATTCTCCAACGCCCGGGGAGACATATCCAGCAGCAGGCCCATTCTGGAGGGGATGCCCTTGAAATACCAGATGTGGGAAACAGGAGCTGCCAACTCAATATGGCCCATGCGCTCGCGGCGCACCTTAGCCCGCGTTACCTCTACGCCGCATTTATCGCAAATAATGCCCTTGTGGCGTATTCTTTTATATCTTCCGCAGTGGCACTCCCAGTCCTTCGTCGGGCCAAAAATGCGCTCGCAGAAAAGGCCGTCCCGCTCCGGCTTCAGCGTTCTATAGTTTATGGTTTCCGGTTTTTTTACCTCGCCGCGGGACCATTCCCTGATTTTCTCCGGCGAAGCCAGGCCAATTTGCATCGAGTCGAAAGTGTTGAGTTCAGACACGAAAGCTCTCTCCTTCCTAATTTTAGAAATCCTTTTTCTGGGCGGCTGGGGATGCCGCCCCAACCGCATTAAAACATATCGTCGTTCATATCGTCGTCGATATTAAATCCATCCAATTCGCTCTCATCCATCAGCTCGTCCAGAGGTACCTCTTCAATGTCTGGCATGTCAGATATATCCTCCGAGGGCTCCTCCGAATCCGAATCGCCTGTGGAGAACAGGCTCTGGAAGTCCATGTCGTCCAGATCGATATCCTCCATATCGTCCAGCTCCTCGTCGTCCACAAGGTCGTCGCCCTCGGGAAGGGCCGGTCTGGGCTCCTCCTCGGTCTCCGCATGCTGGATATCCACCTCCAGATTGATGGGGTCGTCATCCGACTCCTTGGTGACGATTTCGTTGCCATTCTCGTCCAGCACCTTCACATCCAGGCAAAGGCTCTGCAGCTCCTTAATCAGCACCTTGAAGGATTCCGGAACGCCCGGCTGCGGCACATTCTGGCCTTTTACGATGGCTTCGTAGGTCTTGACTCTGCCCACCACATCGTCTGATTTCACCGTCAGAATCTCCTGCAGCGTATTCGCCGCGCCATAGGCCTCCAGGGCCCAGACCTCCATCTCGCCAAACCGCTGGCCGCCGAACTGCGCCTTGCCGCCCAGAGGCTGCTGCGTCACCAGGGAGTAGGGGCCTGTGGAGCGGGCGTGAATCTTATCGTCTACCAGGTGATGCAGCTTCAGCATGTACATATAGCCTACTGTCACCCTGTTTTCAAAGGGCAGGCCCGTCCGTCCGTCGTAGAGAACCGTCTTGCCGTCCGGCGTTCTTCCGGTCTCGGCCAGCAGCTCCTCAATATCCTCCTCTGTAGCGCCGTCGAATACAGGCGTGGCAATCTTCCAGCCATGGGCCTTTGCCGCCATGCCCAGGTGTACCTCCAGCACCTGCCCAATGTTCATACGGGAGGGCACGCCCAGCGGATTCAGCACGACGTCCAGCGGCGTGCCGTCCGGCAGGAAGGGCATATCTTCTACCGGGAGGATTCTGGAAATAACGCCCTTGTTTCCGTGGCGGCCTGCAATTTTATCGCCCACGGAAATCTTTCTCTTCTGGGCCAGATAGACGCGCACCAGCTTGTTGACCCCAGCGGTCAGCTCGTCCTTGTCCTCTCTGGTAAACACCTTTACGTCTACGATGATGCCGCCCTCGCCGTGAGGCACCCTGAGGGACGTATCCCGCACCTCTCTGGCCTTTTCGCCAAAGATTGCCCGAAGCAGCCGCTCCTCAGCGGTCAGCTCTGTCTCTCCCTTAGGCGTCACCTTGCCCACCAGAATGTCGCCGCTCTTTACCTCTGCGCCAATTCTGATGATACCCCGGCTATCCAAATCGCGGAGCGCATCCTCGCCCACGTTGGGGATATCCCTGGTAATCTCCTCCGGCCCCAGCTTGGTATCCCTGGCCTGGGCCTCGAATTCCTCAATATGGATGGACGTAAATACATCGTCCTTCACCAGCCGCTCAGAGAGCAGCACAGCGTCCTCGTAGTTATAGCCCTCCCAGGTCATGAAGCCGATGAGCAGGTTCTTGCCCAGGGCTATCTCGCCCTTATCCGTAGAGGGCCCGTCTGCCAGAATATCGCCCTTCTCTACCCGCTGGCCCTTTTTCACCAGAGGCAGCTGGTTGATGCAGGTGCCCTGGTTGGAGCGGGAGTATTTAATCAGGTTGTAGCGGGCCTCGGTGCCGTCGTCCTGCGCAATCACCACTCTGTCTGCCCAGACGTTTTTCACCATGCCGCCCTGCTTGGCAATCACCAGCACGCCCGAATCATAGGCGGCCTTGCCCTCCATGCCCGTTCCTACAATGGGGGACTCGGGGATGAGCAGAGGCACAGCCTGCCGCTGCATGTTGGAGCCCATCAGCGCCCGGTTTGCGTCGTCGTTTTCCAGGAAGGGAATCATGGCCGTAGCCACGGAAACCAGCTGCTTGGGCGAAACGTCCATCAAATCTACGTCCTTTGGCGAGACCTCTACAAACTGGTCCTGCCGCCGGCATGTGATACGCGGGTTGACGAAGTGCCCGTCCTCGCTTACAGGCTCATTGGCCTGGGCGACCGTGTATCTATCCTCAATATCTGCCGTCATATACCGGATTTCGTCGGTTACGATGTTCTCCGGCTTTTTGATTACGCGGTACGGCGATTCAATAAAGCCGTACTCGTTAATTCTCGCGTAAGTAGAGAGGGAGCCGATGAGGCCGATGTTGGGGCCTTCCGGCGTCTCTATGGGGCACATCCTGCCGTAGTGAGAGTGATGCACGTCTCTCACCTCGAAGGAGGCTCTGTCTCGATTCAAGCCGCCCGGGCCCAAAGCGGAAAGCCGCCGCTTGTGGGTCAGCTCTGCCAGGGGGTTGGTCTGGTCCATAAACTGGGAAAGCTGAGACGACCCGAAAAATTCCTTGATCGCCGCCGTCACAGGGCGGATGTTGATGAGGTTCGAGGGGGTCGCCATGTCGATATCCTGAATCGACATCCTCTCTCTGACTACTCTCTCCAACCGGGACATACCCACCCGCAGCTGATTTTGCAGCAGCTCGCCTACAGAGCGCAGCCTTCTGTTGCCCAGGTGGTCAATATCGTCCGTGGTGCCAATGCCAAACCGCAGCCCCAGGAAGTAGCTGAAGGTGGCAAACATATCTGCCCGGATGATGTGCTTGGGAATCAGCTTGCTCAGATTAGCCTTGAGGGCCTCCCTAAGAGCCTTTTCGTCCTCGCCATACGCATCCAGAATGGCCCGCAGCTCGGGGTAAAATACCTTTTCATTGATGCCAACCTCTCGTGGGTCAAAATTCAGGTATCCCGCCGCATTGACGAAGTGGTTGCCCACCACCTTCACCTTATTTTCTCCCACCAGAATCCAGACGCTGTTGATTCCTGCGTCCTGAATGGCCTCAGCCATGGCCTCGGTAATGGTCTCGCCCTCCATGGCCAGAACCTCGCCCTCCATGTCTGCCACGGTTTCCGCCGCAGGATAACCCGCAATGCGGCCCGCCAGGGAAAGCTTCTTGTTAAATTTATATCTTCCTACCCGGGCCAAATCGTACCGCTTGGGGTCGAAAAACAGAGATTCGATGAGCATATTGGCGCTCTCGTAGGACGGCGGCTCGCCCGGACGCAGCCGCTTGTAAATCTCCTTCAGGCCCTCCTTTACGGGGCCCTCCTTGCGGAACTCCTCGCTGTCCTTTTTAAACGTTTCCTTTTTGAAGGTAGCCTCCAGATAGTCCTCCTCGCCGAAGAACTCTCTAATTTCGGACTCCTCCCCAAGGCCCATGGCGCGCAGCAAAACGGTCGCAGGCAGCTTTCTTGTCCTGTCCACGCGAACCCAGATGCAGTCGTTAGAATCCGACTCCAGCTCAAGCCAGGCGCCCCGGTTGGGAATCACCGTAGAGGTGAATAAATCCTTGCCGGACTTGTCCTTCATATTGTCGTAATATACGCCGGGGGAGCGCACCAGCTGGCTCACGATAACTCTTTCGGCGCCGTTGATGATAAACGTGCCCTTCTCCGTCATCAGAGGGAAATCCCCCATAAAAACATCCTGCTCCTTGGCCTCGCCCGTCTCTTTATTGATGAGCCGGACTGTCACCTTCAGCGGCGCAGCATAGTTGACGTCCCTCTCCTTGCATTCCTCCACATCGTACTTCGGCTTATCGCTGATGTGGTAATCCACAAACTCCAAAACGAGATTTGCCGAGTAATCCGTAATCGGCGAGATATCCCTCAGAACCTCTCTCAATCCATCCTCTAGAAAGCGGTTATAAGAGTCCTTCTGCACCTCGATCAGGTCCGGAATTTCCAAAACCTCCTTGATTTTGGAAAAGCTCATTCTCTTAGTGATGCCGGTCTTGATTTCATGAACCATACTTTGCACAACTCCTATGCGATGTAGTTATTTCCGTCGGAGGCCGCCACCCTCCCGTTTTTTCTCTGCCGCCCCGGCGCACCCGCCCGGACAGCCGGCCCACTGATTCGTCTCTATCCTCTGGCCCACAATGTATTGTTGACAAATTCATTTTTTCAATATACATTATATATGAGCCCTGCGCATCCATCTTCCATGTTTCAGTAGCTTCTGCCCGAAACGTCTGCATTCACGGCAATTTCTACCGATTATTCGATGCTGATGCAATTTATAATGCTATCATAGTTTTGTCATTATGTCAATACAAGCGGCGGGATTATTTTTATTTTTCGCCGCTTTTTCTGTATATTTTTGTTTCCCTGGTGAAAATAGCTCTTTTTGCAAGCAAAAGGCCGCCTCGGCGGCCCATTCGATTTTTTCATCCCCCAATTTTTCACCTGCGCAGCGAATCCCTATCGCTCCGCTTATCCATAGACCCTTTTTCTTGCGTAATATCCCTTCAGCTCGTCAATGACCTGCTTGGAGAGCAGCAGCAGCGCGGCCAGATTGGGCAGCGCCATCAGCATATTGAAGGTATCCGAGAGGCTCCAGACCAGCTCCAGCCTGGCCACACAGCCCACAAACACCATGATAATAAACAAAATTTTGTAGACCGGGACTGCCCTTGCGCCAAACAGGTACTCCATGCCCCGTTCTCCATAGTAGGACCAGCCCAAAAAGGTAGAGAAAGCAAACAGAGTCAGCGCAATGGAGGTAAATACACTTCCCCAAGGGCCAAATACAGTGGCAAAGGCGCTGTTGGTCAAAACAGAGCCATTGGCAAGGCTCTCCATGGCTGGCGTGCCCAAAGCCGCCTCATAGACCCCCTGGTCGTATACGCCGGAGCAGAGAATGGTCAATGCCGTCAGCGTGCAGATGACAATCGTATCCGCAAACACCTCAAAGATTCCCCACATTCCCTGCACCACAGGCTCCTTTACGTCCGAGGCGGAGTGCACCATGACGCTGGAGCCCAGGCCGGCTTCGTTGGAAAAAATCCCACGGGCTACGCCCTTGTTCATTGCGACCGCTATGCCGTAGCCAGCTACGCCGCCAACGCCGGCGCGGAAGTTAAAAGCCTCCCGAAAGATGCTGCCAAAGGCCTCCGGCACATTTTCAATGTGGGCGCCTATCACCACCAGCGTCCCTATAATATAAAACCCTGCCATAATGGGGACGATTTTCTCCGTCACCCGGGCAATCCGCTTGATTCCTCCCAGAATCACCATTGCTACCAGCGCTGCGGCCACCAGGCCAGACACCCACTTGGGAATCTGAAAAGAGTCGTTCATGGCCTCTGCAATGGAATTCCCCTGAGACATATTCCCAATGCCAAAGGAGGCCAAAACGCAAAATACAGAAAAAGCCACTGCCAGCCACTTGCATTTTAAGCCACGCTCGATATAAATCATGGCTCCGCCAACCCAGTTGCCCTTTTTATCCTTATAGCGGTATTTAATCCCCAGCACCTTCTCGGCAAAATTGGTCATCATGCCAAAAAAAGCCGAGACCCACATCCAGAAAACTGCCC
>DBGCIZ010000135.1:0-11728 GCA_048355355.1 Christensenellaceae bacterium
AGATGAAACATACCATTAAGGAGGAAAAAATGAAAAGGACCGTTTTGATTGGATTAGCAGTGCTGATAGCATTGGCCATGTTGGCCGGCTGCGCAGCGCCCCAGGCATCAGCGCCAGAAGGAACCACAACTGCGGAAACACAGGAGTCCGCCAGCCAGGGAGAGGCGGCGGAGACCAGCTTTGCAAGCACTCTGGAGGGCAAGGGCGTAAAGGAGGACGGAACACCCTATAAGGTGGGCCTCATGTATACGGATTTGGAGTCAGAGTATATCATCTGGCAGGAGGAGTATTGCAAGTATCTGCTGGAGGCGGCAGGCTGTGAGGTGAATGTGGTCAATACCCATGGCAACACAGCAGAGGAGAGCGACGCCATCGACGACTTTATCGAGGCGGGTTACGACTTTGTAATCACCACATCGGTAAGCTCCGACGACATAGCAAACTTCCAGAAACTGACCGATGCAGGGATTGAATACATCTGCGTCAGCCACGGCATCAACGGCGGCTCGCCGGCGCTGGTCGCCATGACCAGCGACCCTATTGCCACGGGAGAGGCGTGCATGCAGTATCTTGTGGATCAGATACCCGACGGCGAGCAGATTTCCGTCATCTCCTGCCAAGGCTATATGGGCTCTGAGGATGCGGCGAACAGGGAAATCGGCTTCCAGAATATTGTGGAGCAGAATCAGGACAAGATATCTTCCTATAAAGAATATCCCTGCGACTGGACCTCCACCAAGGCAGAGGCAGCAGTGGTAGACGAACTGACAGTGAACCCGGAGCTAGGCGGCATTGTCTATCACTCTGACGCCATGAACGCAGGCGTAAAATCCGGCTTGGCCCAGTCCGGCAAGCTGGCGAAAACAGGCGAGGAAGGGCATATCCTCTGGTGCGGCATCGACGGCGGCCCGGCGGCGCTGGCGTCTATTAGAGACGGCTATATGGATTGCGTCATTCAGATGAACCCCTTGAAGAACGCGACTGCCTGCGTCAAGGCCATTCTCGAATACCTGATTCCGGGCAAGGAGCTGCCCGTGGACGAGGTGGTAATCGCGACGGACACCATTACGGCGGAGAATGTAGATTCCGGAGACTGGTGGGGCGATTACGACATTGAAAATGTCAACCGAGGCATTGAATGGGCTTCTACAGCAGACTACTGGAACAACGAGTGCCCCTTCTAGGCAGGGGGAAAAGGCTCTGGCATGGCGGAGACTCCATGCCGGGGCGCCCTCTGGGGAATCGCTTTTTGTAAGAGGCAAGGAACATGGAAAAAATAGAAGTATTTGAAGCAGAGCATATTGGCAAACGCTACGGAGGCAATATCGCCCTTTCCGACATCAGCTGCAAATTTGAACAGGGAACGATTTACGGGCTGGTTGGAGAAAACGGGGCGGGCAAGTCTACCCTGGTGAAAATACTCAACGGCACAGTCTTGCCGGACAAGGGCAGGCTGATGATAAACGGCAGGCAGGTGGAATTCGCCTCGCCCTCTATGGCGGCGAGACAGGGCGTGGGCATGGTGTATCAGGAGATGAACCTGATTCCCAACCTGTCTATTATGGAAAACGTCTTTATATCACAATTGACGAAATCGAATGTGGGCTATATCGATTGGAAGACAATCAAGAGGAAAACCCAGGAGTATCTGGACATCTTCCAGGTGGATTTAAAGCCCACGGAGCTTGTCGGCGAACTGAAGGCGGCCCATCAGCAGATTGTGGCCATCATCCGGGCCTACGCCATGAACGGCAGCATGATTATTCTGGACGAACCTACGTCAGCCCTGCCTCTCCACGAGATTCATATTTTACTGGACGTTGTCAAGCGGCTGAAGGAGCTGGGTTGCATTGTCATCTATATTTCCCACAAGCTGCAGGAGATTTTGACCACGGTAGACCGGGTGATTGCCCTTCGGGACGGCGTTCTGGTGGGAACCTTTGATACGGCGGAGTTTACGAAGGACACCCTGGCGGAGTTGATTGCAGGCAAGAAGCTGAAGCAGAAATTCCCCAAGCAGGAATTTGTCCGCAAGGAGGAGCTGCTCAGGCTGGAGCACGTCAGCGTGAAGGGAGCCTTGGAGGACATCTCCTTTTCCCTCCACAAGGGGGAAATTTTAGGCTTTGCCGGGCTGCTGGGCGCGGGAAAGACAGAGGTCGCCAAGACCATTTTCGGGCTGTACGGAAAGAGCTACACCGGCGATATCTACCTCCGCGGCAAAAAAATCAAGGTGCATAGCCCCATGGCGGCTATCCGGGAAAAAATAGGGCTGGTGCCGGAGAACCGGGGCATGGAGGGGCTGATTCACAATGAATCGGTGAAGGACAACGCCTCCATTGTGGCCATGCCCAAGTATTCCGTCGGCGGGTTCATCAAAAACGGCGCGGTGACGAGGCTGGTACAATCCCTGATGAAATCCCTGAATGTGAAATGTGCGTCGATTTTGAACAACATTTTAAGCCTTTCCGGAGGAAACCAGCAGAAGGTGGTTCTGGCAAAGTGGATTGCGGCGGAGACGGAGCTGATTATGTTTGACGAACCGACTCGAGGCATCGACGTTGGCGCGAAATACGAGATTTACCTGCTTATGAATCAGCTGGTGGAGCAGGGCGTTGGCGTGATGATTATGTCGTCGGAAAATGACGAGCTGATGAATATGTGCGACAGAGTCGTCATTTTAAAGGAAGGCCGGATTGTGGACATCATTGAGACGAAGGATCACGAGGAAGAGGATTTAGAGGACATGCTGGCTTAAAAGGGCGGAGCAGAAGGATACAACAGAGAGGAAGAGAAGCGATGAGCAAACTGAAGCATCAGCTGGGCAAAATCATGAAATCAGAATACGCTGTAATGGTTTTATTGCTGGTTATTTTCGCATGCCTGGCAATGACGACACCCCTGTTTTTAACGGGAAGCAATATTTTAAACATCATCAACAGAACGGCGGCCACAGGCATGGTTGCCATTGGCATGACCTTTGTTATCTGCACGGGCGGCATCGATTTATCCGTAGGCGGCCAGGTGACCCTGATTTCGGTAGTGGGGACTTTTCTGATGATGGGCGGCATGAACCCCTGGATTGCGCTGATTCTCATGCTGGTGATGGGCGTGGCAATCGGGGCATTTAACGGGCTCTTTGTCTCCTATTTAAAGCTGCCGGCCTTTATGGTGACGCTGGCGGCCATGAACATTACCAACGGCGTGGCCTATTTTCTCACATCGGGCAGAACCTATTATGAAATTCCGGACGATTTTATCCAAATCAGCATGGCGGACGTGGGGGGCATCCCTCTGCCGGTCATCTACCTTATTGTATTTGCGGTTATCGCCCAGCTGGTACTGAAGCGGTTTACCCTGGGGCGCAGGATTATGGCCCTCGGCGGAAACGCAAAGGGCGCCTGGTTTGCCGGTGTGAACGTGAAGGCAAACACCCTGTTTGCCTACATGATCAGCGGCGTCATGTGCGGCGTGGCCTCCGTGCTGATGGTTTCCCGGCTCATGGCAGTTTCCGCCACCATTGGAGATGGCATGGAGATGGACGCCATTGCGGCGTCTGTCCTTGGGGGAACAGCCCTGACCGGCGGGCGGGGCAACATCATCGGAACCCTGGCGGGCGCCATTATCCTCATGTCTATCGACAACTGGATGAACTTGATTTCCGTGGACAACTTTCTGCGGGAGGCAGTTAAGGGCCTGATTATCCTGCTGGGCATGGTGTTTGACGCATGGCGGAAGGGCGATTTCAGCCGCAACAAGCTCCGCGAGGTATAACGCAGACGAGAGGAGAGAAGAGTATGGGAATCTATGGAGACAGGGCGCTGGAACTGCAGCGGGAGGGCTTCAGTTGCGCCCAGAGCGTAGTAGGCAGCCTTTGCGAGCGCTATGGGGTAGACCGGGTGACGGCGCTGCGGTTTGCCGGCGTGTTTGGCAGCGGAATCGGCATGAGCACGGAGACCTGCGGAGTGATTACCGGCGCCATGATGCTGATTGGCTTAAAATATGGAAAGAAATTTCCAGACGACCCGGCCGATTTTGACAGCTTTGGAGTGGCGCAGGAGTTTATCAGCAAATTTAAGGCGCTCCACGACGGCAAATTCAAATGCCGCGACCTGCTGGGCCAAGACGCCAGCAAGGAAGAGGAGTTGAGCTACATCTTGGAAAACAACCTTTACGAAAAAATCTGCCAGAGGATGGTTCACGATGGCGCGGATATGATTTATGAGTTGCTGGAGGGGGCTCCCTCTGAGAAGGAAAAATAGACGGAAGGAGAGAGGACTATGCATTTGACAATCGACCAGGAGAGGTGTATCCAGTGCAACCGGTGCGTGCAGGACTGCCCTATGGGAATCCCCGAGACGGACGGGAAGGGCCACTATTTCAGCAATGAGGCTAACGCAGAGGTATGCATCTACTGCGGCCACTGCGTGGCGGTCTGCCCCGCCAGGGCCATCACCCTCCACCCCATGACAGAGGAGGAAAACCTGAGGGAAATGGCAGACTATGGAATCGTGCCCCTGGGCCTGTCGCCGGAGGAGTGCCAGCCCACATCCATAGGCGAAAAGCCGTCTGTTGCCCAGCTGGAGGCGCTGATGAAGTCCCGGCGGATGACGAGAAGCTTTACGGACAAGCTGGTAGACCGCGAAACGGTGAGACATATGCTTCAGGAGGTGCTGGTCTACGCCCCGAGCGGGCACAACACCCGCGGGTATCGGGCCATTGTGGTGGAAGGCCGCCAGCGGCTGGAGCGGCTGACGGAGCTTTCTCTCGGCTATTTTCAGAGGCTGATCGACCAGGGCGGGCTCCACAGCTTTGACGTCAAGGTGTTTGAGCGGATGATTCAGGCCTGGAAGGAAGGGAAGGACAGGGTATTCCGCACGGCACGGCAGGCGGTGGTGGTCTGCTGCAAGACCAGCCAGGTGCCGTCGGATCCGGCGGTCAAGGTGCTTCTGACGTATTTTGAGCTGTTGGCCAACGCCATGGGCCTGGGCACGGTCTGGGCGGGATATTTCATGGTGGCCGCAAACGACCCGGCCATCAAAGAACTGCTGGGCGTCGGCGAGGACGAGACAGTGTATGGGGCGATGATGTTCGGATATCCGGAATTTGTCTACGATGTAATTCCGAAACGGCCGGACATTGCAATAAGCTATATGGATTAATCATTTGAATGCAAGGAGGAGCAAAACATGATTCAGGTAAAGGATTGGGGATTTACAAATCCGGTTGTGTCGGATCTTTACGGAAAACCGCCGCTGGTTTGGAAGGATATGGACATCCATCTGGTGGTCTATGAGACAGATATGGAGAACATCGAGCGGGTCATTCCGGAGCCCCTAAAGGCAAGGACCAACAAGGTCATCATCTGGCACTCCCATTTTGATTTGGGAACAACCCAGGGGGCCTTCAGCGAAACGGCCGTGTATGTTCAGGTGGAATACAATGGCATGGAGGGAGATTACGAGCCCTTCCTCTACGTAAACAACCACTTGCCGCTCACGGGAGGCAGAGAAATTTGGGGATATCAGAAAAAGATGGCTGAGATGGAGATGGTTCACGAGATGGAGGCGGTCCGGGCCCAGACGAACCGATTGGGCCATGAGATTATCAAGGCTCTGGTGGTTCCCCGCTATGAGGCGGATATGGACGAGATTCCGTGGAGCAGGGACGGCGTATTCTCCTTAAAATACATCCCCAGCGCCGAGGAGGGGGGGACGCCCATTCGCCAGCTGGTTCTGACGGAGGGCAAGTTCACGGCCCAGCAGGGCAAGTTCTTTGGCGGCCCGGCCTCTGTCCGCTTTGAGCGAAGCGAAATCGACCCGACCTATATTCTGGAGCCGAAAAGGATTCTCGGCGGCTATTTTGGAAAGGGAGACCTGTATCTGCCTCTGGGGAAGGTAGTTTGCGACTATGAGAAGTAAGGCGCTGCGCCAATCGTAACAAAAAGCAACAACATCAATCCAAAGGATGCCAATGAAACGAGGTGCCTGCGCTAGGGAGCGGGGCGCCTCACTTTCTTGGGAGGGCCGGGCAAAATCCGTTGCTTTCTCCCGCGATTCTGCTATAATAGATGGATGAAAGAAGCCACATTTGCTTTTCAAACAAAAAGGTTTCGGAATCGAGGGGAAAACATTGAGAAGCGGATTATATGCCACCGTAGGCGGAAGAGAATACCAGGCGGAAAAGCTGCCGGAGGGCGTCTACCGGATTTTTTCAGACAGGCCGGAGGATGGCTGGATGGAGGAGAATGGCCGCTGGAGCAGGATTGTTGCCAGCGAGGACGTGGAGCGGCTCGTCTCGGTGAAGGCGGTAGCCGTCTTGGGGGCGTCCCGCATGGACGCATACCCGGTGGACGGGGAGCATTGCCGGGTGGTCACCTCCAACAAGGAGCTGGCAGAGGTGCTGGGCATGGAAAAGCTGGGCCGGGCGGAATTTCAAAAGGTGGTGCCGATTTCCAAGCTGAAGTCTGTGACGGAGACGGAAGAGCAGCTGGAGGCTTAGGCAAGGCTATGAATACTGCGAAGCGAAACAAACTGCTGCTGTCCCTGACAGTGGTATTTTTCTGGTTTGCCCAGTATGTATACGTGCCCTTCCAGACGCCGTACTTAAACGGCCTGGGCATTGCGGCGGCCTCTGTTGGCGTGATTCTTGGGGCATACGGCTTCTCCCAGACCATCGTCCGCATTCCGGTTGGCGTTCTGGCGGATAAGCGAAACCGGCATAAAATCTTTATTGCCGCAGGCGTGCTGGGGGCGGGGGCGGCGTCGCTGCTCCGATATCTCTCCCCGACGGCGGGGGCGTTTCTGGCGGCAAACCTGATCTCTGGGCTGGCGTCCTCCATGTGGATTTCCTTTACCCTGCTATACACCTCCTTTTTCGACCCGGCAGAGTCGAAAAAGGCCCTGGGCAGGATTACGGCCCTCAACAACCTGGGCATTTTGCTGGGGTTTGTGCTGGGCTCCGTTGTGGCAGAGACGGTGAACGTAGAGACGCTGTTTTTGATGAGCCTGGGCGCGGGGGTCATTGGCTTTGTCATCAGTCTCTTTTTAAAGGAAGAAAAGTCCGCTCCCAGGGAAATCCCGGTGCGGGAGCTGCTCTCGGCCTTAAAAAACAGACGGCTTTGGGCCTTTGCCATTATCGCCATGCTGATGCAGGCTATCTCCCTCAGCACGCTGCTCTCCTTTACGTCGGACGCAGCGGAGGCCCTGGGTGGGACGAATTTCGAAATCGGGCTTTGCTCCTCCATTGGCATTGTGTTCAGCGTGCTGAGCTCCGCCTTTGTGGGGACCAGGGCGGCGGCAAGGCTGGGGGACCGGCGGCTCATTACGGGGTGCTTTGCCCTGCTGGCAATCTACTGCGCCCTGGTGCCCCTGGCGGAGAGCATGGTTGCGCTGTACTTTTTGCAGATGCTGGGCGGAACGGGCACGGCGGCCATCTTTGCGGTGGCTATGTCCAACGCCATTGCTGAAATTCCGCCGGAAAAGCGCTCCACAGCCATGGGTTTTCACCAGGCAATCTATGGCCTTGGCATGACGCTGGGGCCGGCCCTGATGGGCGCGGTGACGGAGGGCGCGTCGCTGATGTGGGGATTTTTCGCCCTGGCCGCTATTGCGCTGGTGGGCCTGATTTTTACGCAGGTGGTTTGGAAAAGATTGAAGTAGATTCTGCCGCAGGATGGAGAGAAAGGCGGTGGCGCGTCTGGACGAGGCATTGATTTACGAAATACTGGAAGCCGTGGGGGAAATCCCGGCGGGGAAGGTGGCGACCTATGGGCAAATTGCCCGGATGATTGGCAGGGAGAAAAACGCCCGACTGGTGGGAAGAGCGCTTCACATGGCGGAGCGCTACGGCGAATACCCCTGCCATAGGGTTGTCAACCACGCGGGCAGACTGGCGCCCGGCTGGGCGGAGCAGGGGGCGCTGCTCCGGCAGGAGGGGGTGCCCTTCAAGGATGAGGCCCATGTGGCGCTGGAGCAGTGCCAATGGGAGGAATAGAGCCCCTGCGCAGAGCCTGCGCGGGGATGAGAGCAGGAAAAAAGACCGCAGAGCGGACGAAAAGGAGGCATTATTTTGATACGGATTGGAATTGCAGGATATGGAAACCTGGGCAGGGGCGTGGAATGCGCGCTGGCCGGGACGCAGGACATGGAGCTGAAGGGAGTGTTCACCAGGCGCGACCCCAAGAGCCTGACGGTCCACGAGGGCACGGCAGTATACCCCATGGAGGAGGTTGCGGCCATGGCGGGAGACATAGACGTCATGATTCTCTGCGGGGGCAGCGCCAACGATTTGCCGAAGCAGACGGCGGAGCTGGCCCAATATTGCAACGTGGTGGATAGCTTCGATACCCATGCAAAAATCCCGGAGCATTTTGCCATGGTGGACCAGGCCAGCAGGGCCTCAGGCAAGGTGGCGGTGATTTCCGCCGGATGGGACCCGGGCATGTTTTCCCTGAGCAGAGCCTATGGGCAGGCGATTCTGCCCCAGGGCAGCGACTATACCTTCTGGGGCAAGGGCGTGAGCCAGGGCCATTCCGACGCCATTCGGCGCATTGAGGGCGTGCAGGACGCCCGGCAGTACACCATCCCGGTGGAGGCGGCGCTGGAGCAGGTCCGCAGGGGAGAAAATCCGGAGCTGACCACCCGCCAGAAGCACACGCGGGAGTGCTTCGTTGTGGCCAAGGAGGGGGCGGACAAGGCCGCCATTGAAAAGGCCATCAAGACCATGCCAAACTACTTTGCGGATTACGACACCACGGTCCACTTCATCTCTCAGGAAGAGCTGAACCAGAAGCACGGAGGGATTCCCCACGGCGGCATTGTTTTCCGCACGGGCGCGACCGGCTGGCAGGGGGAGCATAAGCACATCATCGAATATAAGCTGACTCTGGATTCTAACCCGGAGTTTACGGCCAGCGTATTGGTGGCCTACGCCAGGGCTGCTTACCGGCTGAATCAGGAGGGGCAGACCGGCTGCAGGACGGTTTTGGACATTGCGCCGGCCTATCTCCATCCGGAGTCGGGGGACGAGCTGCGCAGAAAGCTGCTGTAGCAAAAGGCGAAAGGGCATGGGAAATGCCCTTTTTTCTTTGCCCTGGGGCGGTCTAGAGGATGTAAGAATATTGTAACAGCGCAGCGAAGGCATTGTCCCGCCAGAAAAAGAATGCTATAGTAGGCCTAGAGAGGCAAATTTATCCAACTGTTTTCCGTTGACAATAGGCTTTGCGCCGGCAAGCGCAGGAAAGTGACGAGGTGTTTTTATGAAGCGGATTTTGCTGAACCTGCTGCATCTCTTGCTGCCAGTCCTTCTGGTAGCTTATAGCATGGTGGAATATGACGTGCGGAAATACGCCGAGGCAAACGCAGCCTTTTATACGCTGGATTTTTTTCGCCTGGCTGCGGGGGTGGTCTTTGGCCTGTTGCTGTATGGCTGCGCCGCGGGAAAGGCCCGCCCACTGTGGCCAGGGGTCTCTCTGGTGCTGCTGATTGGGGCGGCGCTCTGCTACTTTTTCTGGCCGGTGGTGGTTCGGCTCCTCTCCATGCCGCTGCTGGGAATTTCTTTGGCCATAGAGGGGCTTGCCCTGGCCAGGGCAGTTAGAGGGAGGAAAAGGATGACATAGAGCGCGGCGGAGCATCCCGCCGCTTTTTTGTGCAGCGGAGGCGAGGGGGATTTTTTATTGATTCTTCCTGGGGGAAATGATAAAATAGATTTAGTATGTTGAAATGCTGTGCGCCCCTGGCCGGGGCGCGCCAAAGGAGAATACCATGGAAAAATCCAAAGACCATAAAAAGCTATATGAGGCCGTTATGGCGCTCGAAAGTGAGGAGGAGTGCCGCGCCCTGTTTGACGACCTCTTCACCATAGCGGAGCTGAACGCAGCAGCCCAGCGCATCAAGGTGGCGGACATGCTCTACCACGGCATGACCTGCGGCAATATTGCGGAGGAGACAGGGGCTTCCACGGCCACAGTAAGCCGGGTGAACAAATGCCTGCATTATGGGACGGGCGGCTACCGGATTGTTTTAGAGAGAATGAATGAGAAGGAGAAATAAATGGAGCTTCAAAAATTGAGCGATGTACAGAGAAAGGCGGTCACCACTACGGAGGGGGCCGTTCTCGTTCTTGCGGGGGCAGGCTCCGGCAAGACCAGCGTATTGACCAACAGGGTGGCTTATTTAATTGAGGAAAAGCACGTAGACCCCTACCGGATTTTGGCCATCACCTTTACCAACAAGGCGGCGGGGGAGATGAAGGAGCGGATTGGCAGGCTGCTGAATGCGGACGTCAGCGACATGATGATATCCACCTTTCACTCCATGTGCGCTAAATTTCTGCGCTTTGACGCAAAAAAGCTGGGGTATGAAAACAACTATTCCATTTACGATACGGACGAGTGCAAGACCATTATCAAGGGGGCGCTTTCCCAGCTGAATATCGACGCAAAGTGGATGCCGCCGGGCAAGTGCCTCTCCTATATCAGCGCGGCGAAAAACGCCGTGGGGAAGATGTCCCCCGAGGACTATTTCGATACCCATTTCGACGCAATGAAGGAGGACATCAAAGCCATCTATAAAATCTACACGGCGCGCCTGAAGGCGGAAAACGCCATGGATTTTGACGACCTTCTGCTAAACATGCTGAAGCTGCTCGAGACGGACGAGCAGGCACGGCGCTGGTACACAGGCCGGTACGACTATATTTTGGTGGACGAATATCAGGATACAAACAGCGTCCAATATGCCATTGTGAAAATTTTGGCGGAAAAGTGCGGCAACCTGTTTGTAGTAGGGGACGACGACCAGAGCATCTACGGCTGGCGCGGCGCGGACATCCGCAATATTCTGGACTTTGAGCGGGATTACCCCGGCACCACCGTCATCAAGCTGGAGCAAAACTACCGCTCTCATGCCAAAATTCTGGACGCCGCCAACGCGGTGATTTCCAAGGCTACGGAGCGAAAGGACAAGAGGCTCTGGTCTGCCAGAACGGAGGGGCCAAAGCCCAGGCTGTTTACGGCAGGAAACGAGTATGCGGAGGCGGAGTTTATCGCCAGGGAGATTGGCAGGCTGGCGGGGGAGAATAAACCCTATTCCGACATGGCAATACTATACAGAACCCATACGCAGACCCGGGTTTTGGAGGAAAAGCTGCGCACCTTCGGCATCCCTTACCGGGTGTATGGAGGCACCAGCTTTTACGAGCGGAAGGAAATCCGGGACATGATTGCCTATCTGACTATTTTAGATAACCCCAGCGCAGATACCTCCCTGCTGCGCATCATCAACGAGCCAAGGCGGGGCATTGGGGACGTCTCTCTGGGTAAGGTGCGGCAGTTTGCCGACGAGCAGGGCATGAGCTATCTGGATGCGCTGGCAATGGCGGACCAGTACGCCTCCGGCGCTACGGCGGCGAAGCTAAAGGGCTTTTACGGGGAATACCGGGAGATGGCGGAGGCCATTGAGGGGCTGCCGCCGGACCAGGCGCTGGACCAGGTGTTCACCCTTTCTGGCTATCGGGCAATGCTGCAGGGAAGGGACGAGGCAGACGCCCAGGCCCGCATCGAAAACGTTGAGGAGTTGATTAACGGCGCGGCCAAGTTCGCTCAGGACAATGAGGAAGCGGGGCTGACGGAGTTCCTCTCGTCTATTTCTCTGATTACGGATATGGACACGGTGGCGGAAACCGGGTCCGTCACCCTGATGACGCTGCACAGCGCCAAGGGACTGGAATT
>DBGCIZ010000136.1:0-2836 GCA_048355355.1 Christensenellaceae bacterium
TGCTCATGAAGGATATGGTCTCCTCTCGTCAAGTTGTTGTCTGCAACTCCAACTATAACCGATGAGGCCTTATCCTTCATCCTTTTTTTCATTTGTCCAATATCTATTGTACTCCTACATGGCATAAAAATTGCGAGAAAGCTCTTGTCTTTTTTCGCTGAAATGGTATAATAAACTGGGGGAAAAAGGAGATAATGCTATGAGTAATTTAAATCAAAACGGAAGAATTGTTATTATTGGCGCGGGCAATGTTGGCGCAACTGTGGCGTATACGGTATTGATGCAACAGTTGGCGGCAGAGATTGTCCTCATCGACGTGAACCAGGAAAAGGTTCTGGGCGAGGTTTGGGACATGAATCACGGCCTGGCTTATTTTAAGCAGGTGGGCATTCGCCAGGGAACTTATGAGGATTGCGCCGATGCAGACGCCATCGTCATCACCGCGGGCATTGGCAGAAAGCCGGGACAAACCCGCCTGGATCTGGCTAAGACGAACGTGAGCATTATTCGCGATATTACCAAGAATATCATGCAATATGCCAAGAATCCGCTGATTGTGGTGGTATCCAACCCGGTGGACGTTTTGACCTATGTGGTGCAGCAGGTTTCCGGCCTGCCGGCGACGAGAGTAATCGGCTCTGGCACAACGCTGGATACGGCCCGCTTCAAATATCTGCTCAGCGAGCAGATGAAGATAGACGTCTGCAACGTCCATGCCTATATTATCGGCGAGCACGGCGATTCAGAGCTGGCCGTCTGGAGCCATGCAAACGTAGCCGGCGAGCCACTGGAGCATTTCTATGAGGAAAGCGGCATGCGGCTGGACAAGGAAACAATCCTGAAGGAGACCAAGACAGCCGGAGCAGAGGTGATTAAGCGCAAGGGAATTACCAACTATGGCATCGGCATGGCGGCAGGCCGTATTCTGTCCGCTATTGTAGGAAACGAAAACGCGATGCTGACCGTCTCCACCGTGCTGAACGGACAGCAGGGCCTTTCGGATGTGGCGCTGTCTCTGCCGGTATTGGTAGGGGCTAATGGCGTAGAGCGGTATCTGCCCATTCAGCTCAGCGAATATGAGAAGGTTATGCTGCAAAATTCCGCAGAGCAGCTGAAGTCCGTCATCGCGCAGGCGGTATGTTTGGAGCAGGAATAGAAAAAACTTGCGAAAAACCCCCGGGATGCTTTGGAAGGGCCGGCATCAGGCTGCGCCGCGGAAAAGCAGAGCGTAAAAAAAGAGGAGCAGAGAGCTCCTCTTTTGCTTATTATGCTGGGGAAAACAGGATACTGTTGCGGGGCTGGCGGGAAGATGCTATGATGATAGACAAGGAAGAGCAAGGAGTATTTGAGGAATGGAACTTCGCACACTTCGCTACTTTTTAGCAGCGGCACAGGAGGAGAATATTACCAAAGCAGCAGATATTCTTCACGTGACGCAGCCAACCCTGAGCCGGCAGATGATGGATTTGGAGAGAGAGTTGGGAACGACGCTGATGCTGCGCGGGAAAAACGGGCTGAGCCTGACAGACGACGGCATCTTTTTCCGCCAGAGGGCGGAGGAAATCGTCGAGCTGGCAGACCGCCTGGAGCAGGCCTTTGTTGAGCGGAACGCAGACATAAGCGGACTGGTTTCCATTGGCGCGTCAGAGGCGGTGGGCAGCAGGCTGTTTGCCAAGCTAATTAAGCGGTTTTCGGAGAAATACCCTCTGGTTCAATTTAATCTGTATAATGAAATGGCGGATAATATCAAGGACAGGCTGGATAAAGGCCTGGTAGATGTGGGGCTATTGCTGGAGCCGGTGGACACGATAAAGTATGATTTCGTCCGGCTTTCCCAAAAGGAAACCTGGGGCGTTCTCATGCGGGATGACCATCCGCTGGCAGAGAGGGATTCCATCAGACCGGAGGAAATTGCCTCATACCCACTGATTTTGCCGTTGCGGGAGCCGGTTCGGACGGAAATTTTGCATTGGCTGGGCCAGGAGGAGAAGGATTTGAATATTCCACTGCGCTACACGCTGCTTTCCAACGCCGCGCTGCTGGTGGAAGAGGGCATGGGATGCGCCTTCTGCTTAGACGGCGCCCTGGCAATCCGAAGTGGGCCGCGGCTGCGGTTTATTCCCATTGACCCGGAGCGCACCACCCGCAGCGTCCTCGTCTGGAAGAAAAATCATCTGTTTTCCCCGGCAACCTCTCTATTTATCCAGGAAATCAACATGCTCCGGGCAAGCATGAAATAAAAATATGGCAGGAGCCTCCCAGGACAGGAGGCTCCTTTTTGTTATCTATACAGAAAACGCATGAAAAAAGATAAAAAATAGGCATTAGACATTGAATCGAAGCCCTCCTATAATAAAAAACAGAGAAAAGGCTTTTCGAATCAGGCAGAGCAAGGGATTCCTGCGATTTGGCGAATAGAGAAGGGAGGCAGAAAAGATGAAACGATTTTTTTCACTTCTTTTGGCGCTGACGTTGACCTGGGCTGCTGTGGCATGCAGCAACGGAGGGGGACAGAGCTCCCCCACACCCAGCGAAACGGGAACTGGGCCAGAGATACAGGCGGACAGCACCGCTGCCCCGGAGACGGCAGCGAATAGCGAAGAAGAGCAGAGCGAGAATCATATTCTGGTGGCGTATTTTTCCTGGGCGGATAATGCGGTTTTGGCAGCTGACGTAGATACCGTGGCTTCGCCCAGCGTGGTTCCGCCTGGCGACGTGCAAATGCTGGCAGAATGGGTGCAGGAGGAGACGGGCGGAGATTTGTTTTCCATCCAGGTGACGGAGCCATATCCCAGCGATTGGGATGAGTGCCTGGCCCGCGCCAACCAGGAGCGCG
>DBGCIZ010000137.1:0-1890 GCA_048355355.1 Christensenellaceae bacterium
GGTCAGTTCACTTTTATCCGCACTGTCAGTTCTCTAAAATTTGAACTGCTATGCCATTATAAATCTGGCATAAATCCGTAAAATAGAAGGAGAGGTGAACTGAAAGTGCAGAATGAACATGAAACGCTTGGCGAGATCATCAAGAATGCCCGCATAAAAGCAGATATTACGGTCGAAGATCTGGCAGCCAAGGTCGGAGTAACCGAGAGATTTATATATCGTATCGAGAACGAAGGCAAAAAGCCCAGCTACGACATCCTGTACAAGTTGATTCGGGAGCTGTCCATTTTACCCGATCAGATTTTCTTCCCGGAAAAGCAAATTGAGGATTCCGAAATGGAAAACCTTGTCCGTATGCTGTATAACTGCGATGAGCGTTCTATGCAGATCATCAAGGCGACAGTTAGGGCGGCCTTGGACAGCCAGCCCAAAGAGTGAAAAAGAGCCGATGTCCGTGGGAAATTCTCACAGGTTCATCGGCTCTGCGTCTATGCGTCTGGCTCTTTGATGACAACGATATGTAGTTGTTTCGCCTGGATCAAGCTCTCTCGTTTGCACTTCGGGCAGTAGAGAGGATAATTGATTAAAACCGTGTCCTCCCTGATTCGATCACGGGTTTTATTCCCGCAGACGGGACAATAAACCCACTCTGTTTGCTGCATGGGAATCACCTCCATTCTCCTGTTTTCAAGACATGGCCGAGGGCTTGCTGCTTTGCAAGCCCGCCGGCGTGTCTTTTTTATTTATTCTTCCTTTTCCCGGAATCCCCAAGCCTCAAAATCCGTATCGTCCTCCTCCGGCTCCAATTCCTCGGCATAATCGGGACCGGTGGCCTCTGGCGGAGGATTGAGCATATAGGGAGTAACTTGCTCAGGAACATCGGCCTTGAATGCCATTATCTTGCGGGATGCCTTGCCGCAAAACACCATGGCGGCGGCAAAGGCGAAATACTGCACACAGCTTGTAAGATAGAGATTCACAATAGCCAGTTCATTTCCCTGCACAGGGACGCCCTGCTCAAGCTGCCGGGAGATATTTTGATGGCAGGCCACCAGAGAGACAAAGGCTGTAATCAGCAGCACCACCGCAAGAGCATAAAAAGCTGCGGAAAGGATCGTTCCCTTTTTCGAGGGTTTCGTAATTGGGTTGCTGTCCATCTCCATCATTTTGCCCTCCTTTCACTGCGGGAAGCGTTGTTTCTACGGGATTGGGGCTGGGCGGCTCCGTCCTGAACGCGCTCCAGCACCTGCAGCTCACCCTTCTTCAGCCGGAACACCACATCGGCCTGCTTCGCCAGTTCGCCTGAGTGGGTAACGACCACCACACACTTGTTCATCTTGTGGGCGCTTTCTTTGAGAATTTCCGTGATGTCCTGGGCGGTATCCTCGTCCAGATTGCCCGTAGGCTCGTCTGCCAGGATCACCGGGGCCTCGCTTGCCAGGGCGCGGGCGATGGCCACACGCTGCTGCTGGCCGCCGGAGAGCTTCAGCACATTCCGCTTGGCTTCTTCTTTCGTCAGGCCAAGCCGCTCCAAAATGGGCAGCGGCGGCAGCTTAGAAGTGAGAGACACATTCTCTGCGGGGGTCAGGTAGTCGATCAGGTTGTATGCCTGAAAGATAAACGCCACATGGTTTTTCCGATGGTCGGAAAGCCCTGTCTTGGCAATGTCCTGCCCATCGAAGCAAATCTGGCCGCTGCCGGGGCTGTCCAGGCCGCCAATCAGGGAGAGCAGGGTGGTCTTGCCGCAGCCGGAAGGACCCAGGATGGCGTAGAGTTTGCCCTGTTCCATTTCGGCGTTGACGCCTTTTAAGACTTTCTTTTTATTATCGTAGGAATATCCCACTTGCTTGATTTCCATGATACTCATAGTGATTACCTCATTTCGTTATT
>DBGCIZ010000138.1:0-5952 GCA_048355355.1 Christensenellaceae bacterium
TGGCAGTGAAGGAACGGGGCTACGAGGTCACAGTGGAGGCCCTGGTGGAGACAGGACGGCGAGAGGACCGAAAAAAGCTGCTGGAGATAGCCCAGGGGCAAATTGAGGATTGCATCCGGAAGGCCTTTGCGGCAGCCCAGGAGAAGGGAGACTTCTTAAACCTGGCGGCAAGAACCCTTAACAGCAATCCGCAGATGCTGGAGCAATACCGGGATTCCTGGCAGGAAAGGCTGCGGGAATTGAGCATGACGGTGACGGTAAAGCTGAACTAGGGAGGTACCGATGCGAAGACTTTACAGATATCAATACGCATTTATCATGCTGCTTTCCTGCGTATGCAGCCTGTTTATGATTACGGTGGTACAAAATGAGCTGGGAAGCGGCGCGTGGATAGCCTTTTTCCTTTGCCTGGTTCCGGGGATGGCTGTGGGGGCGGTCTTTGCCGGCATATTTGCCAGAAACGAGGGGCTGACCCTTCACGAAATCCACATGGAGGCATATGGCAGAAAAGCTGGCAAGCTGATGACCTGGATCTACATCCTCTTTTTCCTTTTGACGGGCTCTGTCCTGCTGGACTATTATGGCCTGTATACGCTAAACACAGTGCTGAAAATGATGCGGCTTCCCGTGTTTATCGGCGCAGTAGCTCTGGCGGCGGCCTATACGGCGGGCAAGGGCAGCGAGATTTTGGGCAGGCTGGGGGTGATTCTCGGGGCACTGTTGCTGACAATGGCGGTGATATCCGTAGCTTTGCAATTTATCCAGGGAGATGTTGACAAGCTGTTCCCCATATTCGGCACTTCGGCAGACAAGCTCCTTCTGGCCGTTGCCTCCCTGGTGGCAGTGGAGTTTGGCGAAATGACGGCGGTGATGACCTTCCTGCCTGATGTGGTTCAGAAGAAAAAGCTGATCCGGCTCAATTTGTGGACCATGCTGGCGGGCAACGGGCTGGTAGCTCTGTTCGCCATCGGCGGGGTCTTGGTCACGGGGCAGACGGGCGGAGACGTTGGGTTTATCCGCAGCGTGCGGAGCCCCGGCTTCGGGACGGTTATCAGCAGCATGGAAATTTTGGCTGTAGGGGCGTTCTTCTTTGGCGCCGTGTTTCGGCTGGCGGTGAACATCTGCGCTATCTGCCGCTGCATGAAGGACACCCTTGGCCTTCGCTCTGAAAAAAATCTGGCGCTGCCTGTGGCGGGGCTGATGGTAGGGCTTTCCCAACTGCTGACAGTCAGCGAGGAGGTGATTGGAAGATATCTGATGCATATCTACCCCTATATTGCCCTGTTTCCTGCGCTGGTGCTGCCCCTGATTACCCTGGGGCTTTCGCGAAAGAGGAGGAGAGTATGGAGATAGCGATTTTATGCCTTTTGGCAATCAAGGGCTTTTTTGTCTGGCGGGAGGGCGCCCGGGCGGAGCGGGCTGCGTATATTGCCATCAGCGCGCTGGCAGCGCTGGCCATGGCGACGGCGCTCATCAGCCCCAATGCCTCAGGCCTGCTGGACTGGATTACGGGAGGAAGATAAAAGGGCGTTGACAAACAGCCTGTTTTCCTATAATATCAAAGGTGTCGGGCTCCGCCCGGCGGAGTAGTAGCCAAAGAGCCCCATAAGAAAGAGAGCGCTGCCCTGGCTGAAAGCGGCGCATGGGAGGTTGGCGAACTCGCCGCCAGGAGAAGGGCGGCTGTGCCGCGATTGAGTGCCCCCGGCGGGGGAAGAAGAGTGGTACCGCGGGAAAAATTTCCGTCTCTTTTCAAGAGGCGCTTTTTTATTTTTGATATGATTAAGGATAGGAGTACAGGACAGTGAATTTACCAGAGGTCGAGAAAAAGTGGCAGAAAAAGTGGGAGGATACGGGGCTTTACCGCTTTGAGGAAAACAGCGATAAGCCAAAGCACTACGTGCTGGAGATGTTTTCCTATCCCTCGGGGGCAAAGCTCCACGTAGGGCATTGGTATAACTATGGGCTGACGGATTCCTACGCCCGGTTCCGCAGGATGCAGGGCTACAACGTGTTTCATCCCATGGGTTTTGACGCTTTTGGCCTGCCGGCGGAGAACTACGCCATCAAGACGGGCATCCACCCTAAGGACTCTACGCTGAAAAACATAGAGACCATGGAGCGGCAGCTGCGGGAGATGGGCGCGTCCTTTGACTGGAATTACGAAATCAAAACCTGCATGCCGGACTATTACAAGTGGACCCAGTGGTGCTTTTTGCAGCTCTATAAAAAGGGCCTGGCCTACCGGAAGGCTGCGCCTGTCAACTGGTGCCCTAACTGCAATACGGTTTTGGCCAACGAGCAGGTGGTGGAAGGGCAGTGCGAGCGGTGCCACTCCACGGTGACGAAAAAGCACCTGACCCAATGGTTTTTCAAAATCACGGATTATGCGGAGGAGCTGCTCTCCGGTCTCGATAAAATCGACTGGCCGGAAAAGACAAAGCTCATGCAGCGCAACTGGATTGGCAAATCTGTGGGCGGCGAGGTGACCTTCCAGATTCAAGGGGGCGGAGAGTTTACCGTCTTTACGACACGGGCGGATACCCTCTTTGGCTGCACCTATGTGGTGCTTTCGCCGGAGCATCCCCTGGTGGATTCTCTGACGACGCCGGACAATGCCCAGGCAGTAGCGGACTATAAGGAATATGCAGCCAGGGCTACAGAAATCGACCGCCTCTCCACCACGAGGGAAAAGACCGGCGTGTTCACTGGGTCCTATGCGGTGAATCCCATTAACGGCAGGGTGGTGCCCATCTGGATTGCGGACTATGTTCTGGCTACCTATGGAACAGGCGCTGTCATGGCCGTACCCGCCCACGACGAGAGAGACTTCGCGTTTGCGGAGAAATACGGCCTGCCCATTGAGCGGGTAGTGGAAAGCAGGGATGGCGCTGAGACGGAGCTGCCCTACACGGAATATGGCAGGGCGGTCAACAGCGGAAAATACGACGGCATGACCTCAGAGGAGACGAAGCAGGGCATTCTGGAGGAGCTGAAGGAAAAGGGCAAGGGCGGCCCCAAGGTCAACTACCGGCTTAGGGACTGGCTCATCTCCCGCCAGAGATACTGGGGGGCGCCCATTCCGATTATCCACTGCCCCCACTGCGGCGATGTGCCTGTGCCGGAGGATCAGCTTCCTGTGGAGCTGCCCTATGATGTGGACTTCACGCCGGATGGGACCTCGCCCCTGGCAAAGCATGAGGGCTTTATGAATGTAAAATGCCCGGTCTGCGGGGTGGACGCCAGACGGGACCCGGATACAATGGATACCTTTGTATGCTCCTCCTGGTATTACCTTCGGTATCCAGACAATAGGAACGACAAAGAGGCCTGGAACAAGGAAAAAATCGACAAAATGCTGCCGGTGGATAAATACGTTGGCGGCGCGGAGCATGCCTGCATGCATCTGCTCTACTCCCGGTTTTTCACGAAGGCCTTCCGGGACATGGGCTATCTGGATTTTGACGAGCCATTCCAATCCCTGGTGCACCAGGGCGTCATTCTGGGGCCGGACGGCGAGCGCATGAGCAAGAGCCGGGGCAACGTCATCTCGCCGGACGAGTATGTGCAGAAATACGGCTCTGACGCTTTCCGCATGTATCTGGGTTTTGGGTTCTCCTATATTGAGGGAGGCCCCTGGAACGACGGCGGCATCAAGTCGGTGCATAAATATCTGGAGCGGGTGGAACGGCTGGCAGATAAAATTATCGAGACAGGGGACAGCACAGAGGCCATGGGCCCGCGGGAAAGACAGGTGGCATACGTCCTCCACAACACCATCAAGCGGGTCACGGAGGATTTGGAGAGCTTTTCTTTCAACACGGCCATTGCCCGGCTGATGGAGCTGACCAACGCCATGTACCGCTATACGGAGGAACCCTGGAACGCGGCATTTGCAAGGGACACCATGAGAACCCAGCTGCAGCTGATGGCGCCCTTTGCGCCTCACTTTGCAGAGGAGCTTTGGGAGCGCATGGGGGAGAGCTATAGCATCTTTAATTCCAAATGGCCGGAGTACGACGCTAAGGCCCTGGAGCAGGATGAAGTGACCTATCCCCTGCAGATTAACGGCAAGGTCAAGGGCAAGTTCAGCGTGCCTAAGGATATGGCAAAGGACGAGGTAGAGGCATATGTGCGGAAGGAATATGCCCGCCTGTTTGGGGGCAAGACCATTGTAAAGTTCATCGTGGTGCCCGGAAGAATCGTAAATGTAGTCGTCAAATAACGAAGCCATGAGCCGGACGGAGGGAGTCTCCGCCCGGCTTTGTTATGCAGAAAGGGGAAAGTCGTGAGGAAAGCGTTGAAGATAGCGGGCATTCCTGCCCTGCTCTGGGGAAGACCTGGCAAGCGATGCATCGTCGCCGTCCATGGGAGCCAGTCCAGCAAGGAGGACGCGGCAATTGCCATGGTGGCCCGCTATGGAGAGCTGAAGGGGGCGCAGGTGCTGAGCTTTGACCTGCCCGGCCACGGAGAAAGGCGGAGCCAGCCCTGCAAATTTGCAGAATGCACAGCGGATTTCAAGCAGGTGACGGATTATGCCAGGGGAATCTGGGGGGAGATAGACCTGTTCGGCATCAGCCTGGGGGCCTATTTAGGTTTGACGGCCACGGCAGATGCGGGATGGAAAAGGGCATGGCTGCTCTCTCCTGTGGTGGATATGGAAGGGCTGGTAGAGAGTATGTTGCGCCAGAATCGAATCGATGCGGCGCAGCTGGAGCAGCGCAGAATTGTGGAAGCGGCAGACGGACAGCCTATCTATTGGGAGGACTATTGCTACGTCAGGGAACATCCTATAGAGCAGTGGCCCGTCACCACCAGCATTTTATGCGGCGGGAAGGACGCGCTTTCTCCAAAAGATACGACAGAGAGCTTTGCAGCCCGGTTTGGATGCCAGCTGGAGGTGGCGCCGGATGCGCCGCACTATTTTCACACGGAGGAACACATGACACTGCTGGGAAAATGGCTGGAGGAAAATCTATAAGGAAAAATAAAAAACGTCCCCAAGGGGACGCCTCCAGAAGGGTCGCATTAGCCCTGGGAGGGCTGGGAAAAGAGCCGCGGCGGAAGAAAGGCAAGCCAGCGGCCGAAAAGCCGGGCCAGGAAGCCTACAGCCAGCGCCGCTATGATAGTGCCCTCGCGCACGCCCTCCAGAGTTTGAGTGAGCAGGAGGGAAAGGATGCCTGCGCCCACCGCCAGGGAGGTATCAAAGAGTATTTTGGTGATGCCGAAATCTGTGTGCCATGTGACTACAATGGCGCGGACGAAGGACTCCCCTGGCAGCATGGCCACGTCTGCCAATACCTCCAAATACACGCCAAAGCCCAGGATGACGCAGCCAAGCAGCAGGGAGGCAAGTTGAAGCGCGTACCCCTCAGGCTGGACGAATTCCAGAAGCATCATGGACAAGTCGATAAAATAGCCAAAAAGCACGGAAATAGGAACCTGCAAAAGATGCTCCAGCCGAAAGTTCCGGCGCAAAATGGCCAGCTGAATCAAAATGAGCAGAATGCTGAAGGCTATGGTAAATTCCCCAAGGGTAAAGGGAAAGTTTAAGCTGAGCACATAGGGGATGGCCGAGATGGGGGAGGTCCCCAAGCTGGCCTTGGTAATCAGGCTGATGCCGAGAGAGTTGATAAACAGCCCTACAAGAAAAATCAAATACCGTTTGCATTTATCTAACAACATTTCATCACTCCTTTTCTAAATGACAGAGAATTGGCCGCAGTAATTTTAGCGCCAGAGACTGGTACTCTTCCCAAATCCCCGGAATGTCTTGCGCTCCAGGTGGAGAGAGCTTTCTTCAACGGCCTGCTGAAGGCTTTCCCCTCCGGCAGAAAGACGAAAAGGAAGTGCCGGTCCCTGGCCATATCCTTTGGGCTGACACCGTCGTGTTCCTTAAGTTGGCTGGGGTGAAGCCAGTGTCCAGCCAGGGGAAAGCAGCTGCTTTCCCCTGGC
>DBGCIZ010000139.1:0-18374 GCA_048355355.1 Christensenellaceae bacterium
GGGTTCCTGGCGGTCATTCTCGTGGGCGCGCTCATCTTTACCCTGGGGCTGATGCTCCCCGGCGGAGATATTATCATATCCCTTTGCCTGGCGGCCTTCTTCCTGGTGGTAGACTTGCTGCTGTGGCTCTATTTGAGAGGCGGCGGCGCCCGCAAGCTCAGCCGCCTGCCTGCATAAAAATATTCGCCCAATTATTTTACGGCGCAGCTATGGCTGCGCCGTTGTCTTTTCCGCTGGGATCCTTTTTGGTTTCTTACGCCATGCGTCCGCCTCATCTATCCGCCTTCAGGCATCGCACGGTCACGCGGGACTGCCCTCCATAGGTGCAGGTGAAAAGAGTCAAATCCCACTCCTCGCTGAGCAGGGCCTCTACTGCAGTGGGCTCCAGCACCTCTGTTTCCACCACCTCATAGACAAACTGGTTCCCCATTACGTCGGTAAATACCACCTGGTCGCCAGGACTCAGGCTGCTGAGCCGGCCGAAATGGGCCCTGTAATTATGCCCGGCGATAACCAGGTTGCCCGTATAGGCCGAGCCTGCATAGCGGCCAGGGGCAATCCGCAGCCCGGAATAGCTCCATTGGCTCATCACCGGCAGGGAAAGACCTAGGGTCGGAATTTCCAGAATGCCAATATATGCGTCGCCCTCTATCTCCAGCGTCGGCATCTCCATCTCTGGACTCAAAATATAATCGGGGATTTCCAGCTCCTCCGTCTGCTCCGCAGGCGCTTGGGTGTTCTCCGCAACCTGTCGGGAGAGCTCCTCCCAGACGCGCTCCGCGTCTGCGCCGGCCCGCTGCCCATCAGACAGATTATAGCCCGTCAGCGCCAGAGCAGCGGCCAGCAGGAGCGCGCCGCCTACCAGAAACGCCGCACTTCCCCGCCGCCCCTTACTTGCCATGGCCCTGTTCCCGTCTGCGTCGCATCCAGCAGCCAGCCAAAAGCAGCAACAGGCCCCCGCAAGCCAGCAGCGGCACCGGCCACCAGAACATTCCCGTCTGTGGGATGGTGGAAGACGGGGGCGGGGGCGGCGTATCCGTCGAGCTGGTGTTTTTCATCACAAAGGTGACTCCCTCCTGCTCCACGGAAACGGTGTATCCCTCCGGCGTCTCCGCTTCCGTCACCTGCCACGTAGCGCTTCCGTCTAAGCCCTCCCAGGTATACTGCCAGTTGTTTTCCTCGCTCAACGTTACCGTATCGACCACGGCGCCATCCTCCAGCAGCTGCACGGCAATTTCCTCCGGCCGCCCGGCCTTGTCGCCGCCATCTTCCCAGACCTTCAGTACCTTCCGCCTCACCGTCTGCGGCGTCCCCTCCTCCTGCTCGAACTTACAGGTCACCGCCACGTCATAGTCCCACTGGGCCTCCTGGCCCTGCTCGGGCAGGCATACCAGCAGGGGCTCCGGCGTATAGCGCGTGTCCCCTTCTGTGTACTGTTCCCCCTTCACCAGGTATAGGCCCGTCTCTAATCCCAAAAAGCTGACTCGCCCAGCCTGATCCGTCATCCCCGTTGCGGCAGGCTCCAGGCCATCCCGGGCGGCATAGGCATCCAGCGTTTGCGCCAGCGCCCTCCATCCGGAGCTATCCAGCCCCTCCAGCGTCACGGGATACTCTTGGAAATCGCCAGTCAGCGCATAGCTTCCGTCCGCCGAGACCTCTGCCACTCGGTAGATGCGAAATTCCACCTGAGAAAAGCCCTGCCCCTCCTGACTGAAGGACACCGTGAGGGAGGCGCTCCTTTCCGTATCAATCGCCTCATAGGCAAAGGCGGTTGCCGTCAGGCAGAGGCTTACCAGGACAAGCAGGCTTGCCGCCAGGCGCCGCCAGAGCTGCATTGCTTTCATCGTATCACCTCTCTCATGCTTTATTTCCTCCTTGCAAATGGCTTGAGCAGCACCCACAGCAGCAACAGCAGCAGAATGGGCGCCGCGATGATTGGGGCCACCAGCCTGGGCTCAATCTGGATTGCATCGGCTGTGATGCGGGCTTCGTCTGCCTCCTGGCTCTCGATGCGGTGCCCCCGCACCAGCAGGCGGTGGGAATTGACGCCATAGGGGGTGCAGGTCACCAGGGTGCAGAGGTCCTTCCCCTCCTCAATGGCCAGCAGAGAGACGTCGTCCGGCTCTACAATGCGAATCTGGTCTACCTCATAGGCCAGTGTTTCATCCAGCACGTGAAGGTAAAATACGTCCCCCTCCGCCAGCTGATCCAAATCGGTAAACAGCTTCGCCGAGGGAAGCCCTCTGTGCCCCGAAATGACGCAGTGGGTTCCTGCCCCGCCCACCGGCAGCGAGGAGCCCTCAATGTGCCCAATGGCGGTTTGCAAAATCTCCTCCTCCGTCCCGTGATAGATAGGCAGCGAAGCCTCAATACTGGGAATTTCCACATAGCCCATGACTCCATCTCCAGATACGTTCAGCAGCGCCTCATAGCGCTCCTGCTCCTCTTCGCTGGGATGAAAGCGGGACTGGTCCCGGGGCAATGCGGCATTGTACGCCTCCGCCTCTGCCCACATAGCCTCATAGGAGTCGTCCTCCAGCCCTGCCACAGCCTCCGCATAGCTGCCAATCACCTGAGACTGATGGAGGGAATTCCAATAGTCGCTGACCACGGGGTATAGCAGCAGCGCCAGCCCTGCCGCAAGGACCAGAATCAGAATCAGGGAGATTTTTTTGCTCTTCCCGGCGCTTTTATGGTTCATATGGGGCTCTCCTCGCCGCTCTACTGTGGGGCGGTTGCTTTCCTCCCGGCAGCCAGCCGTATAACGCCAAGGCTTACTGATCCCTCATGCGCCGTCTGGCCACCAGCAAAACGCCAGCCCCGATGACCAGAATGCCGCCCAGCACGTAGAAAATCGTGGTGCCGATTCCTCCGGTTTCGGGCAGGGTTGCGCCGCTGTTGTTGACTACGGTGGTGGTCAGCCCGTCGTCATCTTCCGTATTTCTTGTGAAGGTGACGAGCCCGTCGATAGTTCCTCCCTCGGCATCTACATATCTGGCATTGGTCGCCTCCAGGCCCGTCAACGCAGGGCTGTTGGAAACGATGTCATGGGTTGCCGTAATGGTAAATTCAATGGGCGCAATGGTGTTGTAGCCCTCCGGTGTTTTTGTCTCCGAAAGCCTGTAATCTCCGTCGTCCAGGCCGTCGAAGGAAAATGCCGTCATAGTTCCGTCTGTCCCCAGCACCTGGACGGTCTCCCAGGTATCCCCCGTCTCGCCATGCTGCTTTTTCTCCAGAGTGAACTCTGCGCCAGGCAGCGCTGCATTTTCTCCATCTACCTTATTCACCACGACCTTATAGGTAAAGACGATGACCGTGTCGTCCTGGGTTCTGCCTGTGCCCGTTCCGTTGGGATTGTTGAAAAAGGTGAGATACATGGTATTCGGGTTCCCCGCCGAGCCAATGGCAGCATTCTCGTTCAAGACCGATTCATATTCCACAGTCACGACGCTGTTGTTGCCCGCCTGCGCTCCCTCTGCCGCTGTTATCGCCTTCAGATTGTCTATGCGGATTTCAAAGGTGAGCCCATCGCTGAGTCCTGTAGTGACGATGCTATAATCCGCCTCGTCTACCAGATGACCGTCGATAAACACCTGAACACTGTCCCTCTGGAAGGTCAACCCTGCGCTTTCAGTATCGTGGAACACCAGGGCATATTCGCTGTAGGTGCTGTAGTTGGCGGGCAGTGTGGCCTTTAACTGAAAGGGAATGCGGTCGCCAATGTCATAGTCTGCTGCATCCTGCCAGTCCGTATAGGTGGTGCCTTCAGAATCGTTGATATCCTTCACCTTTTTCTCCGAGGTGGTGACGCCGGACTTTGGCGCCATCTCCACATTCGCCACAACCTGCACTATATAATTCGTATAGGCCTCCTGGCTGCCCTCCAGGCTGTTATCCCTGTCCTTCACCAAATAGTAGCCGGCAGGTAGGCCCCCAATGGTGTACTGCCCAGCCTCCGGCGTATTGGCGCTGCCCGTAGGAGTTCCAAGGTAGTTTTCCGCTACCTTGGCAAAGGCCTCTGCGTCAGCGGCCGTGGCCTCTCCCTGCTCTCCGCCGCCGAGCGCCTCCGCCACATCCACCGCCGAGGTGCAGCCGCCGTATTTGCCGGCGTCTGCCGCCTGCAGCGCGCCCAGAAGCGCCTCTCCGTCTACGCCTGCGCCCCAGACAATGTTGGAGAGAACGCCATCCGCAGATAGGTCTCCGGCAAAAATCTGATAGGCCTCATAGGTATGCCCGGCTGCGTCATTTTGAATGACAATGAAGTAGGTCCCCTCCGCCGCCAGGGCTGGCGTAGCCAGCAACACCGTCATCACCAGACACAATAGCACAGATACCAGCTTCTTGTTTCGTCTCATTCCCAAGTTCTCCTTTCCCGTTTACATGCCTCGGCTCCGCCTTCAGGTGGCGTCCGCTTTTCTCCGGCGTTTGCGCCGCCAGCATAGATACCCTGCCGCGCCTGACCCCGTCAGGAGCAGCCCTGCCGCTATATAAAACGTCGTCCCACTGCCGCCGGTTTCCGGCAGGATAAATCCAGCTCCCTGCGTATTGGTAATCAGGATTTCCCCTGCCTGAATCCCCGCGTCGTTGTTGGATGAATAGGTGGTCTCAAAGCCGGCTACGTGCTCTTCCTCCACCGTATAGCGGTATTCGCTTCCTGCGTCATCCGTCCTAGGCAGATTCGTCCACGTGTAGATCCAGCCGTTTTCCTCCGTCAGCTCCACCGTCTCATAGGCCGTTCTGCTCTGGCCCTCCGTCCACTGATATAGCGTAACTCTGACGCCGTCTGACGGGGGATTTTCCAAAAGGGCCCCGCTCTCATCCCGCCATTCCTTTGTCACAGTGAGCTGGTTCCATTCGTTGGGGACATATAGTGTTCCAGAGGTAGAGTATGGAATAAACACCACGTTTTCCGCAGAGACGTTGCCAAAGGCGCCGCTCTCCTGCATCCTGGCGATAGTCTGCTCCTCTGTTGCGCCCTGCTCCATCCATACAAAGTAGTAGCTCTCCTCGCTGGGCAGATAGCCCTCCGGCGCGGAAAGCTCTGTCAGCCTGTAAAGAGTATTGTAGAGAGAGGTCTCGCTTAAAAAGTTGAGCACAATCATGCCGCTCTCTCCGGTGATAAATTCGCCGCTGCCGCCTATCGCCGTCACGGAGGTCTGGCGCCAGCTATAGGCCCCGTCATGCAACTCATACCGCTCCAGTTCAAAGGCAGCTCTAGACAACAGCTTTGTAATATTGGCGCTGTCATGCTTATAAATCGTCATCGTGGCCCGGTTGACCGTCGCAGAGGAGGACTGCTCCTCAATGATAATATCAGCCTCCGAAGAAGTAGTCGCCTCCCCCATCAGGGACGCCCGGTTCGTTAGCTCCAGGTCTCCCGCCGCATTGCCCCGGTCCACGAGATAGTCGTAAACTACGACACAGGGCGTGCTATCCGGCAGCGTAAACGTAATCGTATGGGTTTCGCTGTCATAGCTGACCTGGTATTGGCCTGGGTCTATGGCCTCGCCGCAGAAATGATTGTCCCCCGCAGCGGAATCATAGGCGTAGACTGCCACGCTGTCTGGCTGAAATGCAGCCCCGCTCCCGGCAGGTATGGTCAGGGTGTCCGTCATGGTCAGGGTGTCGGACGTGGGATGTAAATCCGTTCCCTCCGGATTGACGGTAATATAGTAGCGCACCCTGTCCGTGCTCAGGGGGTTTCCCTCCTCGTCGTACTGCACAATCTGCTCCCCTGTCTTTTCCAGCGTGGGAACCTCCTTCTTCACGGTTGTGGTCGTGCTGTCGGTGGTGTCTCCCCAGGTGGCTATATTGGTATATTGCTTCTCTGCCGCTCCTTCGCCCTGCCACGCGGCGTCATCTGCCACGGACACGTCGTAGTAAATGCCAAAGACGGCTCCTTCCTCAAAGTCGTTGGCGCGATAGTGGAAGGTAAAGGTCACCGTAGTGGTTCCATCCTGGTTTTCCTGCGTGGTTACGTCCAAGTAATAGTTATCTGTGTTTTCTACATCTCGGTATGCCCCATAGGGGTCACCCGTATAGTGATTTCTCAGCGTGACGGAATCCTCCACCAGTTGGGCTCCCTCCGGGAGGACATCCGTGACGGTAATAGTTGTCGAGTCCGTTCCATACCTGGAGAGCAGCAGCCGGTAGTGGATCAGCCCGCCGATCTCGTCGAAATCCAGGGTCAGCGCATCGTCAGTATAGGAGGTCACGTCCTCTTCCCCTATGGGGCTGGCCTGCTTCATGAGTTTGGAGGAAAGCTCTTCATCGCCATAGGCATAGGCCTCATGGTCTGGGATTCTGGCATAATTGCCCGCTCTGAGCAGCGTCTCCTCGGGGATGCTATCCATAGCCACCTGGGTTTGATATCCAATGATAATGGATTGCCCCGCAATTTTTTCCAGGGCGCTCTGGTAAAACTGGATGCCAAACAGTGTGAGCGGCTCATCTGCTTCAAAGCTGGTTATCACCTGCCAGGGCAGGCCATTGATAATATCGTCAAAGTCCGCGCCTGCAAAGGCTTCCATGCCCGGCGTATCTTCCTTTGAAACTGCGTAGACCTCAAAATCCTGGCCATAGACCAGCGACGTCCCCTCAGAGGTTACCACATAAAGGGAGTTAGAGAGCAGGCTCAGCGTCGTGTAATGGCTGTCTGCCAGCAGCGTGCCATCCTGCTGCATCAAATCAATTATCCTATCCACATACATGAGACTGTCCAGGTTTGGCGTGGTGTCCGTAGGATAGGTAATCCACGATGCCCATGACATCCTCCCGTCGTCCCCCACGGCTCCCCAGAACTGCTTTTGGACGTTATAGTCCAGCGGCTCCGGCACCGTGCCATCAATCTCCGTCTCTGCTTCGTATTCGCCGAGCCCTGCCCAGTTGCGTAGAGTAATCTCCTGGCCCGGTTGTACCTCCGCAGGCAAATCCGTCTCATAGGTGACCACATACTGATAGGTAGATCCCTCCGGGAATACATAGGGGAGGGTTATCTCCGTGCTTTCCCCTACCTGGGCCGAACCGTTGTAGGCCGTCAGCGTGACAGTGTCCGGCAGAGAAATGGTATGGCTCTGCCCCTGGCTATCCGTATAGCTCAGCCTATCCTCCAGCGTATAGCCGCTGATATCCCGTCCATCCTCATTGATTCGGATCGTCCATTCTATTTTCTGCGTCAGCTCGTTGTAGGTCCCCTCCTTCGCAATCATGGCTTGAGAGGCCCTTGTAGTGGCCCGCGCCTGCGCCTGGTCTGTGTCGTCATTGGCAATGGCCTGATTGGAAAATTCCAGATAGCCGTCCCCCGCTCCCTCGCTGCTCTCTAGGTCCGGGGTTGCCGTGTAGGTAATGAGATAGGCTTCCCCTGCCTGCAATTCGGGCAGTCCCGTAATCGTAAAGGTAGCTGCGGCAGTCTCTGTCTGCTGCTGTATGGCGATATTATAGCCACTCACCTGAGACTGGGCTCCATCCGCGTCCTGCTTCACAATCTGGAAGCTTCCCTCGTCATATTGCACGATTCCATAGCTAGCCTCGTGCAAAAAGGCGTCTGAAATCGAAACTGCGCCGTCCGTCCCCCCCTGAGTAGAAACCTCTATCGTATAGGCAAGCTTGTTTGTTTCCCTCTGATATTCGCCTGTTTTGGCGATAGAAATGTCTGTTTCCTCCTCCTTGGGTACAATCGTAATGGATCCGCCGTCCCCTCCGAAAATAATCTCCTCTTCTCCTTCGCCGCCCGTCGCAGTCACCACGCCCTGAAATCCCAACTCCCCAGTGAAGGGTTGATTGTCGGCAAAGGACTGGTCAAAGGTAATGGTGATCAGCCCGTCTGTCTGGATGACATAGGTGCCCACCACTTCATTGCCGATGGTTGCGTTGCCCGTTGCCTCCTCCGCAAGGCCAATCCCGCTGGGCAATTGATAGTAAATCGTCCTGGAATCGGGCCCCACGACGTTTTCCGGAATAGAATAGCGGATCGTTACTCGCACGGAATCGCCGCTTGCGAACTCCGTAGCCGGGACCCACTGCCCGTTTACTTCCCTCGAAACGGTGACCTCCGTAATATACGGCCCAAAATCTGTCCCCTCCTGGGCTGCATTAGATGCGGCGAGCCGCGCTTTTCTGGCCGTATAGCCCGGCTTGCTGACAGTGGCCCAGCTGTCCTCATCCTGCGGAACAGCGGATTCCTCCGCGCTATCGGTAGGCTGGGGACTATCCTGCTCCTCCTCCGCTGGCTGGCAGCTTTCGTCATGGACGTGCTCCTTCACCTCCAGCTTTCCGCAGATGACGTTGCCCTCTGCGTCAAAGCAGCTGGAATCGTGGGTGTGGAGAATGATTTCCTCCTGGCCGCAGACCAACTCCTCCCGGGATTCATAGCAGGCGGCCGTATGGGTATGCCCTGCCGCTTCCTCTTCCCCGCAGGTCAGGGCCGTATCCTTCTCATAGCAGGCGGCATCATGGGTATGTCCCTCGGCCTCCTCCTGGCCGCAGGTCAGAACTTTTTGGGATTCATAGCAGGCCTCTGTATGGGTGTGTTCCTCCGATTCCTCCTGCTCACAAATCAGGACGGGTTCCTCCTCATAGCAGGCCTCCGTGTGGGCGTGTCCCTCCGTCTCCTCCTGGCCGCAAATTAAAGTCTCTGTGGATTCGTAGCAGGCCTCCGTATGGGTATGCCCCGCCGTTTCCTCTTCCCCGCAAATCAGGACCGAGGTCTCCCGGTAACAGGCGGCATCATGGGTATGGGCCTCGATTTCCTCCAGGGGACAGATTAACTGGCCTGCCTCGTTATAGCAATCGCCATTATGGGTATGGATGACAAAGTCGGCATAGCCGCAAGTCACCGTTCCATCCTCGCCGTAGCAAGCATTGGTATGCGCGTGCAAATCCAGCTGGCAGCGCAAGACCTCTCCCTGGCTTTCCAAAGTGATGGCGGGCAGAATCAGCAAGGTCACCGTCACCACCGCTACCAGCGCCGCTAAAATCCAGACGCCTCTGCGCCAGCGTCTGTTCAGCCTTTGGCCTTGGATTCGCTCCTCTGCTTCGTGCTTTGCGTCATGCTGTTTCATGATGGGTTGGCCTCCTCTCCAAGCATTACTCTATTGTCCCAAATCCGCTTAGGGGCCAGATTCGAAGGGCCAGCCTGCCGATAATCTGCTCCTCCGCCACGCATCCCACGGCAATACTCCTGGAATCGCTGGAAACACTGCGGTGGTCCCCCAGGACAAAGTACCGTCCGTCCGGCACCTGATAGGGCAGCTCAATATTGCACTCCCCCAGCGCCTTTTCCGTCAAATATGGCTCCTCCAGCGGCACGCCGTCCACGCTTACGGTGCCGTCGTCGCCAATGTCAATCCATTCCCCGGGCAAACCGATTACCCGCTTCACCAGAATTTTGTTATTAGAATAAAAGGCGATGACATCGCCCCGTTCATAGGAACCGCCTCTCAGCGCCATGACGATATCCCCATCCGTCAAGGCTGGCTCCATAGAGTGCCCATAAATCCGCAAGATAGGCAGAAACAGGGTAGAGAGCAGCACAGCCGCTGCCGCCACTACCACCAGGATGCCGATGGTGCTACGCAGCATTTTTTGATACCGCCTTCGGTAATTTTCCCGTTTCAGCTCCGCCTCCAACTGCTGTAGCGTGGGGGGCGATGTTTCCTTTCTCTGTTTCATGCCAGCGCTCCGTTTAGTCCTCCGTCGAGAAGGTCAGCGGCTTCTTCAGTTCCTTATAGCTTTCATAAAATATCTGCAGGCGTTGCGAAACCTCCTTCCAATATGTCTCTGATTGTTTGCGGGCCTCTGCCTCTATTTCCTCGCACCTCTTTTGGCATTCCGCCTCTGCCTGGGCGCACCTTCGGCGAGTCTCCGCCTCCAGCTCCCGGCACTTTTCTACCACCTCTTTCAGCAGACGGCTTGCCTTTTCTTTGCTCTGTGCATCCCGTTTCGCGCAGACAGCCGCCTGCCGCTGGTTGAGCTGCTTGATGTTTTCTACATATTGCTGGCAGGATGCCTGGGCAATCTCAAAAATCCCGTTCAACTGCAGAGCGGCAATTGCTATTGACCCCGCCTCGTCAATGGCGATTTCTCTGCTTTTCAGGGCTGTTTGAGCCTCCTTCAGTTCTGCCCTCAGGGACTCCATCTCTCTTCCCTGGGCAATCATCATCTCTAAAAGGTCTTTTCTGCTCAAGCGCTGCAGCTCTTGCTCTGTCATTCCCTTGCTGCACCTCCCTTTGCCTTTGGCTTCCGTTGCTGATAGGACATGCGTCAATGGTTGTCTCCCTTTCGCCTGCTCCATCCTATGCCGCAGCTTTTCTTAATATGTACTGGCCTGTAGCTGTTCTGCCTTTTCTTTATGAGCGAAAGCCTGCGCGCCCCCTATGGAGCGCTTCAGCAGGGGAGCCATCTGGTTTCGCCGTCATACATCTTCCCAAGAAGAAAATTGCAGCTTCGCTTTCAGCGGCAGCCGGCGCCAAAATACTCCTCTCCTCCTGCCTGCCCTCTCCTATTTTCCCAGCATCCCTTTTGGGGAGAAAAATTAGCAATTGTTCCTTTTTCGCCTGCCCTGCGCCTTCTCTCCCTTACTGCCACATAATTTGCATTATGTAGTCGTTACAAAGTAAATATATTGGTGAAAGAAAGGAATGAAAGAGGCGAAAGGGTAACAGAAAGAGAAAATAATCCACAGCAATCCAAGCCTTCCAATCACTGAGAATGGAAGCTTATTTTTTATGTCTGAACTCAAAGAAAAACTTGGCGCCTACATTGACAAATCAGATGAATTCCGATATAGTTTTATTACATCACTTCGTCTGCAATGGTTTGTGCTACATAATGCAAATTATGTTTTCCTCAGCGCCGTAACTACTAGGTAAGAACCAGCCTTAAGGCGTCTATCTGTTTTCGGTGCTCCTCTCCAACAGAGACCAGATAAATCCGCGTCGTATTCAGGCTAGAGTGCCCCAAAACGTCCGCCAGCCTGGCAATATCCTTATGGATTGCGTAAAAACACCTGGCAAATAAATGCCTTAAATTATGAGGGAACACCTTTTTCTGACCCACACCGGCGCTTTTGCAAAGGGCCTTCATCATCTTCCAAACCTGCGTCCGGTCAAGAGGCCTGCCTGAGCGCGTCAGAAACACTGGCCCCGCAAAAATGCCCCTCCGGCGCAGATAGCCTTTCAACGCCTTGCGCAGCCTGCCCCCTATGAGCACAGTACGGCTCTTCCCCTTCAGGCAGATTTCGGCTTCTCCCTCCGCCACTGCCTCGGCCGTAATAAACCGCAGCTCGGATACCCGAATGCCCGTCGCGCAAATTGTCTGCACCAGCAGGGCCAGCCTTTCATCCCCTTTTTTCTGCGCTGCCGTCACCAGCCGCCTATATTCCTCCCTGCTCAACTCCTTTTCCTGCGGGCAATAGGGCTTTTTTTGAATTTTTAACTGTCTGACGCGCAACTGCGGCTGCCCAAGAAACGTCAAAAAGCCGTTGACGGCAACCAGCTTGGCGTTGACGCTGGCCGGCTGATATACCCTCTGGAGCCTTTCCTTATATTCAATCACCTGCTCCTTTGTCAGCTGACTTTCTCCCAAAAAGGCCAAAAACCGGAGGATATCCCTCCGGTATTGCTGCCTGGTTGCCCGGCTTCGCTCCTCCCTTCTCAGATATTGCAGATACGCCTCCAGCTTATCCTTCATGAAACATCCTCCTGATTTTTACTTTGCGAAACATTTTTCGTCTTTTTTCGCTGTTATTATCTATTGCCCAGATAACGCCCAGTTGTCAAGAGCATCTCTCTGCTTTTTTCTGGCGGTCCGTCTGTGTCGACGCAATTCTCTTCCTCCCTTCAGCCCTTTTTCACATAGATAACACACAGATGATGTATTATAAAAAATATTGCTCATTGCCCAATGCTGAGATAGATTTTACGCTCAGCCGTATATGGATACATCCACCCTCTGGTGGACCGTATTAAATCAAGGAGGTCAAAATGGAAAAGACAAAAGAAAAGAGACATATTTTTTTGCGGCACCCTCTGCTGGTTGCCATCGCGTTGCCCCTGGTGACGGTTTTAATTGCTTCATTTTTATCATCCCTTCTTACAGGCTGGCTGATTATGGGGACGCCGGAATGGATGACCATTGGCAGTGAAATCAACGCCATCCTTTTGGCTGTTTTCCGCATTGTCATCGCCCTGCTCATCATTCTCATTATGAAGCTGAGCAGCGGGCACACCTTTCAGTTTGGCTTTCGGCGCCAAAATCTGAAGCTATCCTTTGGGCTGGCTGCCTTTGGTTTTCTCATGGTTGCCGATAATCTTATCGAGGGCGCTGTCTTTTCTGGGGTGTTTCAGTCTACTCCCCTTGGGATTTTCTCAGCTGTGCTGGCAGGAATTGCGCCGGGCCTGTTTGAAGAGGTGGTCTGCCGAGGGGTGGTTCTCTCCAACATGATGCGGCAATGGCATGGCAAGGAGAATTATATCCTAAAATCCGTCCTGGCCTCCGGCATCATTTTCGGCTTGATTCATCTGATGAATTTGGGGAGCGCGGATGTCCCCTCTACGATTATGCAGGTGTTTTACGCCGCCGGCATGGGCATCTTCTTTGGCGCCGTCTACGCGCGAACGCGTAACCTGTGGGGGACGGTCGTGATTCACGCCATTATAGACATCTCCTATAACCTGGTGGTTTGGCAGGAAAACGGCTTCGCCCTGCAGGACCTCGTCAGCGGCATTGCCATTGCTGTAGTGTATACGGCCATTGGGCTGTATCTCATCCGCCCCAAAAAGCAAGGGGACATCTCCCTCCTTTGGCGCCCGGACATCAGCGCAGCGGAGGAGCCCCATTGAAGATCGGCCGCTTTTCTGTTTCATAGGTAGCTCGCAAGATTTTACATAATTTTTACCTTGCTCTGCCCCTTCCCTTGCTTTTGCGCCCTATGATAGTAGAGCAGTTGGGAGGCAGCAGCCTCCTGAGTAAACGCGATAATGCCTAGTTTAAGAATACTCCAAAAATCAAAACGCTCCGGTGATCATTGGCCGGAGCGTTTTGGTTGCTTATGCGTCCTCGTCCTCAAAATGGTGCTTGATTACCTGCTGGTCTAAAGGCGGCGGCGTCATATAGTCGCCGTAGATTTTGGTCAGCAGATAGTCATATTCCTTTGGGATGGGCAACTGATGCCCCTCAAAATCTACAAACAGCTGTTCATCGTATACGGAGGCGGGTACCGTCTGGCATTTATAGTCGTGGTAGCTGGCCAGCGTAGCCAGGTAGTCCGTCTTGCCCAGGGCGGCATACTTTTTGAAGGTTTTATCCAGCGTTTTGTGGATGCGCTTCACGCTGTAAAAGCAGGCGCAAAGCCTGACAATCTTTTTCTTCAGCGTATCCGCTCTTCGAAGCCCCAGCTTATAGGAAAGCATCCCGCGGAACAGCCGGATTTTAAAGGATTGCCTTCTCTGGGCCAGGCTATCCTCCTCGGGCACGTATTCCATGGGAAAAATGTCAATATAGGGCCCGTTGTTCCGGGTCAGATGGGCAATATGCTGCTGCCGGTATTTCTGTTCCCCGGCGACCAAGCGAATTTTGATAAAGGGCGACCAGTAATTTTCCACCGTAGTAAAATGCTGCACCTGGTATTTCTCCCCCAGGGCTCTTTGCGCTACCTGCAAAAACCGCTCATACTCTGGCCGCTTCATAATCAAATCCACATCGTCATCCCAGGGAATAAAGCCATGGTGGCGCACTGCCCCCAGCAGAGTGCCCTCCCCGAGAAAATACTCTATCCCCTCTTCCCGGCAAGCCCGGTCTACATCCAGCAGGATGCCCAGCTCAATCTGCTGCAGCTCCTTGATTTCGTCCAAAATATCCATCTAGCTCTCCGCTCCAAAAATCTTTTCGTAGAGATGATACAAAACCTCCTCCGTTAAGGGCACAGGGTTGTTCCCCAGGCGCACCGGATTCACCGATTTCGCCAGCGTCTCTAAATCCTCCCTCGCCCGCAGCTCCGGTGCCGAAAGCTTTAAATACGCCATGATGTTTTTAAATCTGTCGCAGGCCTGCTCCACGGAGTCCACCTCAAATGCCTCCCGCAGCAGCCGGAAGGATTTGTTTAAATGACGGAAGGCTGGGCTGCGCTCCTCCTTCGGCGTTCCCTTGGCCTTGTAGGCTGCCTTTTCCTCCTGCCACCGTCCAATCATATAGTCCCAAACGTGGGGCAGGCAGAGGGCCGCCGCATGGCCATGGGGCAGGTGATACATTGAGCTGAGCTTATAGCTCATGGCATGGGCCGCCGTGGTTTGCGAAATATTGATGGCCCGGCCGCTCAGGTTCGCCGCCTTCATAATCTTTCCATAGCATGCCTGGTCTCCATTCATATAGCGCATCATGTATTTCAAAAGCTTTTTCAGGCCCTTTTGCGCATATTTTCTGCACTGCTTGTTGGTATTTACCGACCAAGTCGCCTCAATGCACTGGCACATGGCGTCCATCATGGTGGATTTTTTCTGGTATTCCGGCAAGGTATAGAGGAACTGAGGCTCCAGAATGACTACATCGGGAATGATGCAATCGTGGGTGATAGACTGCTTGACCCCCTGATAATAGAGCACGCTGAATCGGGTGGATTCGCTGCCCGTCCCTGCAGTCGTGGGCAGCGCCACCAGCTTGACCGGGGAATACTGAAGCTCCTGCTCCAAATAATTTTTTTCCGGATCTAATACGGAAAACAGCTTGATATTCTTTGCCGTATCAATGGCGCTGCCCCCGCCGATTGCAATCAGAAAATCGCAGCCCTCCTGGCGGAACAGGTCCACCCCTGCCTTCACCTCTTCGTAGACCGGGTTGGGGCTGAAGCCATCGAATAACACGCAGTCTATCGGCAGGCCTTCAAAATAGCTGTGTATGAACAAGTGGGGATAGGCCGCGTCTACCACCAGCATGGGCCGCCTTGCGCCGCTCTTCTGCAGCAGCTCCCCAATGCGCCGGTAGCTGTCTGGCTCCGTCCAAATGAGCTGCTCTGCATAGTCAAAGGCGCGGATTGCCTCGGATACCCTGGCCAGGTCCTCTAAATTGTCCACCTCGTCTACAAAATGGCCCTGATAGGAAAACATTTCAATATCCAGCTGGCCGGATATTTCATTGAGGGCATTTTCCGCATAGACCTGGTCATTGCCCTGAGCGATGAACTCCTCTACCTTCCGAACCCACTGGGATAGCGTAGCCCGGTCCAGCTTATAAAAGGGCTGGAAGGCATAGCAGTCCGCATCAAAAATATGGATGGAAACCTCTCTGATTTTTCCGTCCACCACTCTTGCCTTAAAATCCTTCTCAGGCAGGGCCTTTTCCATGTTGACTGCCCCCAGATTGGGCCGGCTGTCTGCCAGAATTTCCTCTACAAACCGCCTGTTAAACACTAAATCCCCATGGAGCAAAATCATGTCGTCGTCCAGAAGATCCCTGGCCCGGTACATGGAATAGATGTAATTCGTCTTATCGTAAATGGGGTTTTCCACAAAGGTAAACCGAAGCCCCCGAAAGTCCGGCCGGGCAGCCGTCTGCTTCAGCTGCTCCTGAAAGGGGCCGGTGGTGACGATAAAATCCCGGATGCCACAGGCGCTGAGCAGGCGAATCTGCCGCGCAAAGATGGTCTCCCCGTTTTTCAGCACAGCCATAGACTTATGGTTATGTTCCGTAAATTCCCCCATCCGCTTCCCTATGCCGGAATTAAAAATCAATGCTTTCACGTCTCAATTACCTCGCAAGAAATAGCTTCATCATAGCCTCTTTGTTGTCCCTCGGCGCAACAGTCGGCCTTCCCAAATCCTCCCGGGAGCCCTGGTCGACGTAGACCACCATGCAGGAAAGCGCCTCCTCTGCCAGATGGGCCATGCCCTCCCGGACCTCTTCAGCCGTCTCCGCCCGGTAGACCTGGCGGAAGCCGCAGGCCCTCAAAATTTGCTCCACGTCAATATCCAGCCCAATGGTAGGCTGCCCCCCTACGGACTCATGGGCGCCGTTGTTGATGAGAATATATCGAAAGTTCTCCCCAGCATTTTGAGCAGCAATGCCCATGCCGCCCATGTGCATCAGGAAGGAGCCGTCTCCGTCAATGCAATAGACCCTTTTCTCCGTGCCGAGAGACATCCCCAGGGCGATGGACGCTGTATGCCCCATAGAGCCCACGGTGAGGAAGTCTCTGGCGTGGCCCTGGCCCCGCCGCTCCCGAATTTCGAAAATCTCCCGAGAGGTTTTTCCCGTTGTGGAGACAAGGAAGTCCTCCTCGCCCAGCGCCTGGAGAATCAGCTCCAGCGCCTCCTCCCGCTTCATGGAGAATCGGGGCGCAGGCTTTTTGATTTTGTAATCCGAAAAGGTTCCCTTGCGGACAACCAGCGCAACGGGCTTGCCCTCTCGTTTCATATCCTCCAGGCACTGCTCCAGCTGGGCCTCGTAGTCCTCCTCTGCCAGGCGGTAGGGGATTCCCATGGTTTCCAGCAGGGGCAAGGTCAGCTTCCCCTGCTTCACGTGCTGGGGTTCGTCCTTCTTCCCCGGCTCGCCTCGCCAGCCGATGATAAGCAGCATGGGAATCTGGTAGACCTCCTCGTCCGCCAGGGAGAGGAGGGGATTCACCGCGTTGCCCTGGCCGGAATTTTGCATATAGACTACGCCGTATTTGCCCGTGGCAATATGGTAACCTGCTGCGATGGCCACGGCGTTGCCCTCGTTGGCTGCAATAATGTTATGCTTGCCCGGGGCGTTTTCCTTGATGCAGGCGCACAGGTTCGCCAGCAGCGAATCCGGCACGCCCACAAAGAAATCCATACCCCGCTTCACCATGCCGTCATAAAAAGCCTTTGTATCAATCATTCCTATAACTCCTCCGGAATCAGCCGCAAGACCTCTTTGATGGGCATAATTTCATCGTCCACCTCTTTGCTCCTGCCTGCCCGCAGGATCTCCTCCGCCGTTTTCCACATCGCCGGGTAGGCGCTGCGCAGCAAATGGTTCGCATGAATAATAATATTCGCCCCCATCTGGCAAAGCTCCTCCTCGGTAAACTGATTATATGTGGTAGGCACCAGCACAACGGGAATTTCCTTGGAATATTCCCGGAAGCGGCGCAGAAATTCCTGAATTTCAGAGCCGTCCTTTTCCTTGCTGTGAATCATGATGCCGTCTGCGCCGCCCTCTTCAATGTAGATTTTAGCCCGCATCATGGCGTCGTCAATGCCTGCGCCGGCGATCAGGCTCTCCAGCCGGGCGATAATCATGAAATCCCGGGTCACCTGCACCTGCTTGCCCGCGTGTATTTTCCTCGCGAATTCGTGCGGGTCGTCCAGCGTCTGAATGGCATCCGTCCCAAAGAGAGAATTTTGCTTGAGACCGGTCTTGTCCTCAATAATCACGGCAGAAATGCCGAGACGTTCAAGTGTTTTGACATTATAGACGAAGTGCTCCACCTTGCCGCCCGTGTCTCCATCCAAAATAATGGGCTTTGTGGTAACCTCCATAATCTCGTTGATGGTGTTGATGCGGCTAGTCAAATCCACCAGCTCAATATCCGGCTTGCCCTTAAAGGTAGAGTCGCACAGGCTGCTGACCCACATGGCATCGTATTCCTTAACGCCCATGGTAGCAGGGTCATCTATTTTGACATTTTCAACAATAATGCCGCTGAGCCCGTTGGATGCCTCCATAACCCGCACATAGGGCTTCAGCTTCAGCATTCTGCGCAGCTTTGCCCGCCGCACGTCCGGCGTGTTGAGCAGGGGACGCATTTTTTCGTCTATCTCCGTCGCCGATACCCCCTGGGTATAGGGCACTTCGATGAGCTGGCCGCCGTATTCCTCGAGAAGGGCCAGAACCTCCTCCCGCACCTTTGCCTGAATGCCAGACTTCCAGTCGTCCCCGTGAATAATATAATCAGGTCGCAGCGCCTGGATGTTCTTCCGGTACGAAAGCTCCGTCTGTGGCACCACCTGCGTCACATTTTTAATGTTCTCTACCACCTTTTTGCGGGTTTCATAGTCTAAAATGGGCAACCGCTTATAGGTGGCGATGGCTTCGTCCGTCAACATGCCGATGATGACGTCGCCGTATTTGGCCCCTTCTTCAATAATATTAATGTGGCCGCTGTGAATAATGTCGGATGAAAGTGCAATGTAAACCTTCTTGCTCATTTTCTTTTCCTTTCTGTTGCAGCGCTCTCGCTTTTACATATTTTTTATCTTAACATATATTTTCCACGTTTGAAACCTATTTTTCGCAAAAACCGCCCTTCTGCTTAGCATTGCGGGAATTTTGCCTATTATGCGCGCCCGGTGGCAATCAAAAAATTTTTAACAGATGACCAGTGAACAAAACGTGAACTTTTTTCCTTCCCATTGACA
>DBGCIZ010000140.1:0-1812 GCA_048355355.1 Christensenellaceae bacterium
TGCGGGCAGAGGAATCCGGAATGAGTCGGATTTTTAAATCCTCTCTGGCAATCGCGCCGCTATTGTCCACCAGGGATTGAAAATGAAGCTTATCTAGCGCGTCACTGGCGTTAGAGATGAGCTCCCGAAGAAAGACCTCCTTATGCGTATAGATAGAGTTAATCATCATATCTAATATTTTTTTCGATTCTGTTTTAAATTGCCTTTTGGCCATGGTTGTCACCTCGGTTTAAATTAGTAATCCGTTTAGCACTCAGCAAGCTTAAGTGCTAACAAAGTTGATTATAGGCCATTGCTGCCAAAAAATCAAGGGAAGGAGGGTTGCTTCCCGATTTATTTACAAAAAAATAATAAAACAAAGAAAGCGGCGCAAACAAGTGCGTCGCTCCCTTGAATCAAAGAGGTATTGCGCTATATTAGAAGGTGACGTCGATGCCGTAGTAGCTGCACTCCAGCACCTTTTTCATGTTTGCAGCGTCAGTCGGCCGCGGGTTGCTGGCTGTGCAGGGGTCGCCCACAGCATTTTCTGCGATGAAGTCCTCCGTAGATTTGAAGAAGTCCTCAGCCACGCCAGCCTCCTGGAAGGAAGCGGGGATGCCGAGCTTCTTGTTCATCTCGCGGATAGCGTCTACCAGAGAGTTGACCAGCTGGGCAGTGGTCATGCCCGGCAGCCCTAAATATCTGGCGATTTCAGCAAACCGCTCTGCGCAGACCTTGGCGTTATACTGGATAACGTAAGGCAACATAATGGCGTTGCAGCAGCCATGAGGAATTTCATACTGCGCGCCGGTTTTGTGCGCCAGAGAGTGGACAATGCCCAGCAATGCGTTAGAGAAGGACATGCCCGCCAGGCACTGGGCGATATGCATCTTGCCCCTTGCATCCTTATCCCCATGGAAGGAAGCGACCATGTTGTCAAAAATCATGGAAATCGCTTTCATGGCCATGGAATCGGAAATGTCCGAACGGGCAGAGGCCACATATGCCTCGATAGCATGGGTAAGAGCGTCCATGCCTGTGTGCGCCGTCAGGGTCTGGGGCATGGTCAGGGGAATGCTGGTATCCAAAATGGCGATATCCGGCGTGATTTCAAAATCTGCCAGAGGATATTTCACCTTGGTGGAATAGTCTGTAATGACGGAGAAGGCCGTCACCTCGGTTGCCGTGCCACTGGTAGAGGGAATGGCGACGAAGATGGCCTTTCTGCGCAGCTTGGGCATGGTGAAGGGCTCTTTAATATCGTCGAACTTCTTTTCAGGATACTCGTAGAATACCCACATGGCCTTTGCCGCATCGATGGGGGAGCCACCGCCAATTGCCACGATGACGTCCGGCTCAAACTCCCGCATGGCCTCTGCGCCACGGTATACCGTTTCCACACTGGGGTCCGGCTCTACGCCTTCAAACAGCTTGGTCTCAAGCCCTGCCTCGTGGAGAACATTTTCCAGCTTAGCAAGAAAACCGCCCTTTTTCATAGAGCTGCCGCCGGTGACGATGATGGCCTTTTTGTAGCCCTGGAGGCATTTCAGCTCCTCAATGGCGTTTTCTCCAAAGTACAGGTCTCTTGGTAAGGTAAATCTTGACATTTATATCACTGCCTTTCTTAAAATTAGTTCTAAATCACTTCGTGATTATTTTCACGACCACATCATACTCCGTTTCAATTAGATTGTCAATATTTTCACAGAAAAATAATTGTTATTTTTTTGTCTAAAATCGGCGCACGCATCTCAGATAGCTTCATAAGCTAAATAGAGGTGGTTCAACATGAAAAAACTCACCGTCATAAAGGATGAGACGTGCAGCTTCTGC
>DBGCIZ010000141.1:0-11368 GCA_048355355.1 Christensenellaceae bacterium
TGACCTATGGCAGAAAGCACGTCTCCATTGCAGAGGGACATGAGGACAGAACTCTGATGGTCAGCGGCTTTTCCAAGGCCTTTGCCATGACGGGCTGGCGGCTGGGCTACGCAAGCGGCCCAAAGGCGGTAATAGACGCCATGGTGAAAATTCACCAATATGCGATTCTGTGCGCGCCTATTATGAGCCAGAAGGCAGGCGTGGAGGCGCTGAAATACGAGATGCACACGGACTATGCCCAGGTGGCGGATATGACGCGGAGCTATAACAGGCGGCGGGCCTTTATTGTAGAGAAGCTTCGGGAGATGGGGCTAAGCTGCTTTGAGCCTAAGGGCGCCTTTTACGTATTCCCCAACATTTCCTCCACGGGCCTGACCTCCGAGGAGTTTTGCGAAAGGCTTCTGCTGGAGCAGAAGGTGGCATGTGTGCCGGGCAACGCCTTCGGCGCCTTTGGCGAGGGCTTTATCCGCTGCTCCTACGCCACCTCGCTGGACAATATTATGGAGGCGCTCAAGCGGATGGATACCTTTGTGAAAGGATTGCAATGAGCGAAATTCAGATGGCCGTCCTGGATTTGGACGGAACTCTTCTGGATGCTGCGGGCCGGCTTTCGCAGCGGGAGAGGCAGGCCGTCCGCAGGGCAGTGGAGATGGGCGTGACGGTTACGGTGTCGTCCGGCAGGCCGTATATGTTCGTCAAGCCTCTGTTGGACCAGCTGGGCCTGGATGTTCCGGTGATGTGCTGCAATGGCGCCATGGTGCGGGACAGCAAGGAAATCTACTATCAAAGCCGCTTCCCCAGGGACAAGGCCCAGAAAGTGATGGAGATTGCGAGGCAGAATGAGACGTTGCTCTATGTATTTGGCGCAGACTGCATTTTCTGCAAGCCGCAAAAGGATGTCATGCGGCTCTTTCGGGATATGGATTTGGAGGAGCTGATGAAGCGGGACGGCGGCATGCTGGTCTTCTGCGATTCCTATGAGGAGGCGCTGGAACGGGGCGGAGACATTGTAAAGCTGCTGATTGTGGAATACGACTTGGAAAAATACGCGAAAATGAAGCGGGACGTGTTGGCCTGCGGCGTTTGGGCGGTGACGCCGGAGCGATACAATCTGGATATTTGCCCGGAGGGCGTATCCAAAGGCGAGGCGCTGAAGCGGGTGGCGGCCCAGATGGGGATTCCGCTGGCAAACATTCTGGCCATTGGAGACGGAGAAAACGACCTGCCCATGTTGCAGGAGGCTGGCATTGGCGTGGCTATGGGCAATGCGCCGGAGGACGTCCGCGCAGGGGCGGATTATGTGACGGCAGATGTGGGCGCCCATGGGGCTGCTCTGGCGCTGGAGCGGTTTATTTTGGAGGAATAGCATGAGTGTTGCGCTGGTAAAGTGCAAAGACTATGAGCAGGGCCATGTGGACGCCGCGGTGCGCCAGGCGCTGGACCTGCTGGGTGGCATAGGACAATTTGTAAAGCCGGGGATGACCGTATTCCTCAAGGCGAACCTGATGCGGAAAAGTGCCCCGGGGCAGGCAGTAACCACGCATCCCGCAGTAGTGGGAGCGGTGGCCAAGCTGGTGATAGAGCAGGGGGCTAGGGCCATTGTGGGGGACAGCCCGGGAGGGCCCTACAACAGGGCGGCGCTCGAGGGAATCTACGCTGCTACGGGCATGAAGGAAATGGCTGAGGAGACGGGAGCCAGCCTGAATTACGACTGCGGCTCGGTCACAGTGGACAACCAGGCCAATGTGGCGCTGAAAGAGTTCCCCATTATCCAGCCTCTTTGGGAGGCGGATGCGGTGATTAACCTTTGCAAGCTGAAGAGCCACAAGCTGACCACCTTTTCCGGCGCGGTGAAGAATTTATATGGCGTAATTCCCGGCCTGACCAAGGCGGAGCTTCACTTCCGCTTTCAGGAGCTAGATGGCTTTTCTAATATGCTGGCGGACATTGCCCAGACAGTAAAGCCCTGCCTGAACCTGGTGGATGCAGTCTGGGGCATGGAGGGCGAAGGGCCGGGCAGCGGCGACCCAAAATACATTGGGGCGATTTTAGCCGCGCCCTCTGCCTTTGAGGCAGATGTGGCCGCGACAAGGCTGGTAGGTTATGCCTTTGACGAAATTCCCGTCCTGCGGACGGCAAGGGAAAGAGGCTTGGCGGGAGAAGAGGTTCAGATTCTGGGCGAGGCGCTGGAGGATATGGCGATTGCCGATTTTGTGAGGGCGGACGCCAGCGACACAAATATCTTAAAGGGCAGGGTGCCGAAGGCGCTGGTGAAGCCCCTGAGCCGCTGGCTGGCCCTTCGGCCCAGGGTGGTGGAGCGCACCTGCGTAGGGTGCGGCGTCTGCAAGCGCACCTGCCCAGTTGGGGCGATCACAATCCAGGAGAAAAAGGCGTCTATCAATCCAAAGCAGTGCATCAGATGCTTCTGCTGCATGGAATTTTGCCCGGAAAAGTCCATTGAGGCGAGACACAACTGGATGTTCCGCGCGGCCATGCGGCTCACGGAAGGAAGGAGATAGGACAAGTGCGTTACATTGGATGCCATTTATCATCATCAAAGGGATTTTTGCATATGGGCCAGGAGGCAGAGTCCATTGGCGCCAATACCTTTCAGTTTTTTACCAGAAACCCGCGCGGCGGAAAGGCGAAGGATATCGACCCGGAGGACGCGGCGGCGCTGGTCCGGTTTATGAAGGAAAAGGACTTTGGCCCCATTGTAGCCCACGCGCCATACACGCTGAACCCCTGCGCGGCAGACCCGAAGGTGCAGAATTTTGCAGAGATGGCCATGGGGGACGATTTAAAGCGAATGGAATACGTTCCAGGGAACTACTATAATTTTCACCCCGGCAGCCATGTGGGCCAGGGGGCAGAAGCTGGCATCGAAAAAATTGCGGCCCTGCTCAACAAGCTGCTGACAGAGGAGCAGAGCACCATTGTGCTGCTGGAGACGATGGCCGGCAAGGGCAGCGAGGTGGGCAGGAGCTTTGAGGAAATCCGGCAGATTATCGACCGGGTAGAGCTGGATGGCAAGGTGGGGGTCTGCCTGGATACCTGCCATATTTTTGACGGGGGATACGACTTCCCCGGTGGCCAGGCAGTCCTGGAGGAGTTTGACAGAGTCATCGGCCTGGAACGGCTCAAGGCGGTTCACGTGAACGACAGCATGAACACTCTGGGCAGCCATAAGGACCGGCACGCCAAAATCGGCGAGGGCAATATTGGCCTGGAGCCCATTGTGGAGTTTTTGCAGCAGGAGCCCGTCAAGGGTCTGCCCTGCATTTTGGAGACGCCAAACGATTTAGCAGGCTACGCCAGGGAGATTGCTCTGCTGCGGGAACGCCTGAGCTGAAGCTATTTGCGCTTCATGCTGCGGATGATTTGCTTGGTTTCCCCGTCTACACGGTTGGATTCCAGGATTTTTTGCAGAGATTTGTTAAAGGTGGCATCGTCCAGCGTGTTCTGCTGAAAATAGGCCATGGTTTCCTCCGGGTATTTGACAAAGCAGACGGAGAGCAGCCAGGCAGCCCCCATTTTGACATAGTAGCCAGGATGGGAAAGCCCGTCCGTGGCGGCGAAGATGCGAGGAAGAAGGTCTGCCTCGACAAAATGGGCCAGCAGAAGGACCAGCGCGAAGCGGATGGTGAACTCATGGGGAGAGCGAAGGCATTCGTCAATAAACGGAAGGTATCGCTCTCTTTTTTTCGGCGCAGTTTTGACGGACGAGGCGACGCAGTCGCAAATGGCCCAGTTATCGATAAAGGGGAGGAAGCCGCAGAGCAGGCGGATGCGTTCCTCCTCGGCGCAGCTTGCGCTGGCGATGACCAGACCGGAGAGCATGACCTCCTCATAGGAGGAAAAGCTCTGGGCGCAGGCGATAGCAGGCCAGTCCTCCTGGCGGACGAGCTCCTTAGCCAGCTTGCGCAGAGCGGGCATGCGCACGCCCAGAATGGGGAAACGGGTCTCCACCAGCCTGCGCTGGAAGTCTGCATAGGGTGCCTCCGCAAGAGCGTGCAGGCGTTCTTCAATCTTCATAAAAACCTCCCTCTTTGAATCATTACTCAAAAGTGTAAAGGAAAACAGGGGGAAAAGCAAGAAGGAGGAAGGCATGATTCATGTCGTCTTAATCGAGCCGGAGATTCCCGGCAACACGGGGAATATTTCCAGAACCTGCGCGGTCACCGGCGCTGCGCTGCACTTGGTGGAGCCCCTGGGCTTCAGCATTGACGAAAAGCATGTGAAACGGGCGGGGCTGGATTATTGGAGCAGCCTGGAGCTATATCGCTACCGCAACACAGAGGAATTTTTTGAGAAAAACCAGGGCGGAGCGTTTTACTTTTTCTCCTCGAAGGCGGGAAGACTGTATACAGAGGTGGAGTATCCGAAGGAGTGCTATCTGATTTTCGGCAAGGAGACCAAGGGTCTGCCAGAGGAAATGATATTTGACAATTATGACAGGGCGGTCCGCCTGCCTATGAAGAAGGATGCCCGCTGCCTGAACCTTTCCAATGCCGCGGCGATCGCCGTTTATGAGGCATTGCGCCAGCAGGGCTTTGCGGGACTGATTTGAGCAAAGGCGATGGCGCGGCGCGAAGTCTGCAAAATAATGTTGACTATTGCGATTCGGATACATTAAAATATAACATAGGTGGCAGAACGGGCGCGGGAAGGCGCGCCGCAATGGAGGGTATATGAGCGTTACCGATATTTTTATGCTCCTGGGCGGACTGGGACTGTTTTTATATGGGATGAAACTGATGTCCGAGGGGCTGGAGGCTGCCGCTGGGAATAAAATGCGCCGCTGGCTGGAGGTGCTGGTGAAAAACCGGGCGGCGGGCGTGGCAGTAGGCGCAGGCGTGACCATTGCCGTCCAGAGTTCCAGCGCGACCACGGTAATGGTGATTGGCTTTGTCAATGCGGGCATTATGACGTTAAAGCAGGCGGTGACGGTCTGCATGGGCGCCAATATTGGGACAACCCTGACGGCCCAGATTCTCGTATTTGATTTTGATGCCATTGCGCCGTTGATTTTATTTGTGGGCATTGTCATGTGCCTGTTTATCAAGAAAAAGACCGTCCAAAACATTGGCCAGATTGTGGCCGGCTTTGGCGTTTTATTTATGGGAATGATGCTGATGAGCGATTCGACGGCCTCCCTGAAGGATTGGCCGCCCTTTATCGACATTTTGGCATCCTTCCAGAATCCGCTGATTGGCATTCTGGCGGGCACGCTGATTACCGCTATTATGCAGGCCAGCGGGGCGGTGATGGGAATGCTGCTGGCGTTGGCCTCTACCGGGCTGATTACGCTGGATAATTCCATGTATGTCATTTTGGGCTTGAATATCGGGACGTGCATTACTGCGGTGCTGGCCAGCCTGGGGGCGAACAAGACGGCCAAGCGGACGGCAGTGGTTCACGTTCTCTTTAATGTAATTGGCGCGCTGATTTTCATTTTGCTGCTGAACATTTTGCCGGTGAAGGAGTGGATTGAGGCCATGTCTCCCGGGAATATCCAGAGGCAGCTGGCCAACTTCCATATGATATTTAACATTGTCACCACGCTGATTCTCATCTGGGTGCCGGATTTGCTGATTAAGGTGGCGTGCCTGGTGGTGCGTGGAGAGGACGGGCAGGAGGCGCAGCGAAAGCTGCAATATCTGACGCCCCCGGCTACGGACAACCCAGCCATGGCAGTGGGCCTGGCCATCCGGGAGGTTGGACGGATGGGCATTTTGGCAAGGACCAATTTTGAGCGGGCCCGGCAGGCCTTTTTAGACCGGGATACAGGGGCGGTGAAAGAGGTTCAGGAGCAGGAGGAGCTGGTCAACTATCTGAATCAGGCGATTACGGACGCGCTGGTCAAGCTGAATAATGCGGAGCTGGGCTGGGCGGACGCTGGCGTCGTCGCATCGCTGCTCCATATTATTACGGATATTGAGCGAATCTCGGACCATGCGGAAAATATTGCTGAATTTACGGTTTACGAGGTGGAGAACAGGATTGAGCTTTCCCCGGAGGGGGAGAAGGAGCTGACGCTCATGATGGACAAGGTCAGCCAGGCGCTGGGGAAGGCAGTCTCCTCTCTAGTGAATGGAAGCATCGCGGATGCGGATGAGGTTATTGTCATCGAAGCGGAGGTAGATAAACTGGAGATTGCCCTGAAAAACAGCCATATTGAGCGGGTGGCAAAGGGAATCTGCAACCCCCGGGGCAGCATGATGTATGCCGATATGATCACCAACCTGGAGCGGGTGGCGGACCATTCGACAAACATCGCTTACCGGGTTTTAAAAGACGGCATATATAGGAACTGACTTTCCCGGCGAAATGTGTTATACTGCTGGATAGGAAAAGGAATACTATTAAAACAAAGGAGTAGCAATATGAGCAAAAAGACCATTGAAGACGTCAATGTAGAATCGAAACGGGTGCTTGTCAGAGTAGATTTCAATGTTCCTCTGGACGAAAACAGAGAGATTACCGACGACACCAGAATCCGCGCCGCGTTGCCGACCATTCAATACTTAATCGACCATAAGGCTAAGATCATCCTCTGCTCCCACTTGGGAAGGCCCAAGGGCGAGTTTAAGCCGGAATTTTCCCTGGCGCCGGTGGCGAAGCGTCTGGCCGCGCTGGTAGACACCAAGGTGACCATGGCGAAGGACGTGATCGGCCCCGACGCAGACCAGGCTGTCGCCAATCTGAAGGACGGAGAGATCGTCCTGCTGGAGAACGTCCGCTTCCATAAGGAGGAGACGAAGAACGACCCAGAGTTTGCCAAGAAGCTGGCCAGCTATGCGGATATATTCGTTCTGGATGCCTTTGGCACCGCCCACAGAGCCCATGCCTCTACGGCAGGCGTAGCCCAGTATATCCCGGCGGTAGCGGGCTTCCTCATTGGCAAGGAGCTGGACTTCCTGGGCGGCGCTCTGGAAAATCCCCAGAGGCCCTTTGTGGCAATTCTGGGCGGCGCAAAAATTGCGGATAAGATTCCCGTCATCAAAAACCTGCTGGACAAGGTGGACAGCCTGATTATCGGCGGCGGCATGGCGAATACCTTCCTGCTGGCTCAGGGCTATGCAGTAGGGAAGTCCCTGGTAGATGAGGATAGCGTTGATTTGGCAAAGGAACTGCTGGCGGAGGCGAAGAGAAAGGGCATTAAAATGCTGCTGCCCATTGACGTCATTGGCGCTAAGGAGTTCAGCGCAGACGCGGAGCCTGTTACCGTGCCAGTAGACGCCATCCCGGACGACATTATGGCGCTGGATATTGGCCCATCCACCCAGATGATATTTGAAAGCGAGATTAAGAACGCCAAGACCGTAGTTTGGAACGGCCCCATGGGCGTGGCAGAGATGCCGGCCTTTGCAGGCGGCACCAAGGCAGTGGCAGAGGCCATGGCCAAGACGGCGGCGACGACGATTATCGGCGGCGGCGACTCTGCGGCAGCGGTGAAGAAGCTGGGATATGGAGACAAGATGTCCCACATTTCTACGGGCGGCGGCGCATCCCTCGAATTCCTGGAGGGCAAGGTGCTCCCCGGCGTTGCGGCGTTAAACGACAAATAAAAAAAGGAAGAGCGGCAGGCGCGGCCTGTCCGCCTTCTTTTTTCAAAGAACCGTTCGGCAAGGGGCGATGGAAGCTGCCTCTGCCGCCGGACAGGATAACATATTTTATATGGAGGCAATGAGATGAGAAAACCGATTATTGCAGGAAACTGGAAAATGAACAACACGCCGGAGGAAGGCGTTGCATTAGCAAAAGAGCTGATTCCCATGGTGGCGGGCGCAAAGTGCGACGTAGTGGTCTGCCCCACATTCCCCTGCCTGCCGGCAGTAGGCGAGGCGATTAAGGGAACGAATATTAAGCTGGGGGCGCAGAATGTCCACTTTGAGGAAAAGGGCGCCTTCACCGGAGAGGTTTCTGCGGCAATGCTGAAGGCCGTTGGCGTAGAATATGTCATCATCGGGCATAGCGAGCGCCGCCAGTATTTTGGCGAGACAGACGAGACGGTAAACAAGCGGACAAAGGCGGCCGTCAAGGCAGGGCTGACGCCCATCATCTGCGTAGGCGAGAGCCTGGAGCAGCGGGAGAAGGGCATCACCAGGGAGATTGTCAGCATGCAGACAAAGCTAGCCCTGGAAGGACTGGTGGCGGGCGAGGTGGCCAATATCGTCATCGCCTACGAGCCGATTTGGGCCATTGGAACGGGCAAGACGGCAACTGCTGACGAGGCAGACGAGACCATCGGCGACATCCGGGCGGCAGTGAGAGAGGTCTATGGAGACGCGGCGGACAAAATCCGCATTCAGTACGGCGGCAGCATGAACCCGAAAAACGTGGCAGAGCTGATGGCGAAGAAGGAGATTGACGGCGGGCTGATTGGCGGCGCCAGCTTGAAGGCGCTGGACTTCAGCAAGGTTGTGAACTATTAAGGAGATGGACTGCACATGGGCAAGAAGATAACGGCTTTGATGATTTTGGACGGCTTCGGCGTGCGGGAAGCAGCGGAGGGCAATGCCATTCAGCTGGAGGGCACGCCCAACATCGATGCGCTGAAGGCGGCGTACCCCTACACTACCTTGGGCGCCTCCGGCATGTCGGTAGGTCTGCCGGATGGCCAGATGGGCAATTCCGAAGTAGGCCACCTGAACATCGGCGCGGGGAGAATCGTCTATCAGGAGCTGACCAGAATCACAAAGGCCATTCACGACGGGGACTTTTTTGAAAAGAAGGAATTCCTCGACGCTATGGAAAACTGCAAGACCCACGGAACCGCGCTGCACCTCCTGGGCCTGGTGTCCGACGGCGGAGTCCATAGCCATATGGACCATTTGCTAGCCCTGGTAGAGATGGCAAAGCGGCAGGGGCTGGAAAAGGTATACATCCATTGCTTTATGGACGGACGCGACGTTCCGCCGGATAGCGGAAAGGGCTTCATCCAGCAGCTGAGCGACAAACTGAAGGAAATTGGCGTGGGCGAAATTGCCACCGTCATGGGCCGTTACTATGCCATGGACCGGGATAACCGGTGGGAGCGGGTGCAGAAGGCATACGCTGCCATGGTGCTGGGAGAAGGCGAGACGGCAGAGTGCCCGGTCTGCGCCATGAAAAAGTCCTATGAAAATGACGTAATGGACGAATTCGTCCTGCCGACGGTGATTCAAAAGAACGGCAAACCGGTGGCGAAAATCCAGGCAAACGATTCCGTCATCTTCTTCAATTTCCGTCCCGACCGGGCCCGGGAGATTACCCGCGCTCTGACGCAGCCGGATTTTGATGGCTTCCAGAGGGAGCTATTCCCCCTGTTTTACGTCTGCATGACCCAGTATGACAAGACCTTCCAGAATGTTGAGGTTGCGTATAAGCCCCAAGTGTTGAAAAATACATTGGGAGAATACCTGGCGAAGCTGGGCAAAAAGCAGTTCAGAATTGCGGAGACGGAGAAATACGCTCATGTGACGTTTTTCTTCAACGGAGGCGTGGAGCAGCCCAATCCGGGCGAGGATCGCATCCTGATTCCATCCCCGAAGGTTGCTACCTATGATTTGAAGCCGGAGATGAGCGCATATGAGGTGGCAGACAAGGCAGTAGAGCTGATTGAAGGCGGGGAATACGATGTTATGATTCTCAATTTCGCCAATTCTGATATGGTGGGCCATACGGGTGTGCTGGAAGCGGCAGAGAAGGCCGTGAAAGCGGTGGACGAGTGCACGGGAAAAGTAGTGGATGCCATTCGCAGGATGGGCGGACAGGTCATGATTACCGCAGACCATGGCAACTCTGAGATGATGGTGGACCCGGAGACGGGCGGCCCATTTACGGCCCATACGACAAACCCAGTGCCCTTTATTTTGGTCAGCGACCAGTATCAGGGCGCAGAGCTGCGCGCCGACGGCATTCTGGCCGACATTGCGCCGACGCTGCTGCAGCTGATGGGCGAGGAGAAGCCGGAGGAAATGGAAGGGAAATCCCTGATTCGTTAAAGCATAAGGTGGGTATCGGCGGGGACGGAAACGTCTCCCCCGTACCTATTTTTACGAGAATTTGTAAAAAAACTTGAAAAAAACGATGGAATTCTACCGGGTAAGCAGGAATCCGGTGCCGGAGGGTAGAAACCTATAGCATGGAAAAGACATCCGGCAGTTTAAAAAAGAAAATATCCGCTTTGGCGGGCACAGCTTCTGTAAATCAGAAAATACATAATGAATAGCGAGGGATTATGATGATTCAACTAATTTATGGTCCAAAAGGCAGTGGAAAGACAAAGCGCTTAATCAGCATGGCCAACGCCGAGCTGGACCAGACATCTGGAAACGTAGTATTCATTGATGATGATAAAAGGTATATGTATGACGTAAAGCCCCAGGTGCGCTTCGTCAACGTTAAGGAATATGCAATTGATTCGGAAGATAAGCTGTTTGGCTTTATTTGCGGCTTAATGGCCGGGAATTTTGATATTGATGCGTTCTATCTCGACGCCTTTATGCACATTACCAAGGCTGGAGTAGAGGAATTAGAGGAATTTGTGAAAAAAATTCAGCAGTTGCCCGGGGCAGATGGGATGAAATTTGTCATCAACGTCAGCGCAGTACCAGAGCAGGCGCCAGAGTATTTGAAGCAGTTTATCGTGTAAAAGCGATAGGATAAAAATAGAAGCAGAAAGGCCGCTTTGCTCCGCGGCCTTTTTTGATACGCAAAGAAAGGAAGCAGGTATGTTTAGAGAAATTCAAAAGAAGGATGAGCAGGAATTCCTGGCTATGGGACAGGCGTTTTATGGGGGAGCAGCAGTTTTGCACGCAATCCCCCAGGCGTATATGCGCCGGACGTTTGAGGAGGTAACATCTGGCTCCCCCTATGCAAAATGCTATCTGTTTGAGGAGGAAGGGAAGATTTGCGGCTATGGGCTATTATCGTTTACCTATAGCAATGAAGTGGGAGGGCGTGTAGTACTGCTAGAGGAAATCTATATTAAGGATGAATTTCGTGGCAAGGGTATCGGAAGCAGATTTATTCAGTTCGTAATAAACCAGCATCCGGCTGAAAGATACCGGCTGGAGGTTTCAGAGGAAAACAGGCGGGCCGAGCAGCTTTATGAAAGGCTGGGATTCCAATGCTTGCCGTATCGGCAGATGGTTTTAGAGAAAAAATCGTAAAAATTTAAAAATATTTTATGTGCATTTTAAATATTTATGAATCGTTTTTTATAATTATGCACATTTTAAAAGGCGAAAAGAAAGAAAAACGAACGATGAATGAAAAAGATTGGATATATAATGGCCAATAAGAGCCAGGAGGCGAACGAGGCAGATGTGGGAAGGTAAGAAGGTACGAAGGAGGGCGCATAAAAAAAGTAGTTGACAGG